>CAYGIQ010000080.1:0-12672 GCA_964349885.1 uncultured Prolixibacteraceae bacterium
GCCTTTCAGATTTCCATCGCTCAGCAACCACTCATAGTAATCCGTAATGCGACCGGTTACATTCATATTGCTTTCCCCTATTATCACCTGGAGCTGCTGAAGCTGCAGGGCAGAAGGAGCAAACACCAACTGCCCCGAAGGTATGGAAACAGGCATGGTAAGTCCTTCTCCACTGTAGTGTAAACCACTAAGTTGGGCGTTGCCGGCAGTGTGCATCCGATCGTAGTGGCGATTTACAACATCGCTGTAATTCCCCCGAGACTTCAGGTCAAAAGTAATAACGCCCGACAGCCCTTCGGTTACGAAGGGTAAGGCATCGCGCAGATCGCTAAAGTTGAGCTTTCCTGTAAAATCGGTATCAAACTTGAGGTCTTCCAGAAGGTTTGAAAGTGCCAACCTGAATTGTATTGGGTTGTTGCGGATGTCGCATCGTGCCTCCGAAACCACAATACTGGTTGCGTTCATACTGCCCTGGGGTTTCGAAATTTCGACCGAAGCCGCAATATTGCGCACATCAGCGGGCATCCCAGCATATTGAGCTAAGCCGCTGGCTACCTTTAGTTTCAGATCAAAAGCCGGATAGTCCTCGTCAAGATAGTGTCCATGCAGTCTGCCATTTACCTGAGCCTCTCCAGCAGCAGCAATTCCTTCGAGATAGTGTTCGTAATCGGGAGGGATCAATGCAAGTATCTCCGATAGCGTGGAGTTACCCGAGCTAAAGCGAAAATCAAACAGCATGGAATCGTCCGGCATTGAGAAGTGGCCGGTTAAATCGAGTGGCAACCGATTGACCAGCAACTTCGCATCGGAAAATGTGAAGTGGTAGCGATCGAAGTCGATGTCGAGCTGGGTTTCTACCCCAAGGCGCAGTCGGGACAGATAGGTCGTTCCGTTGTAGCTGAGCGAAAAATGTTCGGCGAGACCACGGGTGTCGAGCCGGGTGGATTGTCCCGAAAGGTCGCCCCTCATGGCCAGGGATACATCGCCTAAGAGCATCTCCATAGGCAACGTTTCGTCGGTATAGATTAACCGGCCCTGATGAATTTCAATTCGATTCAGATCGAGCCCGAAAGGCTCTCCCTCCTCTTCGCCGGAAGCGGGTAATGGCTGATTTTCGGCAATAATCTGCCAGTTAGATACATTCTCTCCATTTACTTTAAGCCGGAGGTCGGGCTGATAAAAGAGCAATTCAAGCAGCGTAAGATGCCGAGGGGTAAACAGATCGAACATTCCAACCGAAGTGCGAAACTGTGCTACGGTTAAGAGGGTATCGCCCAAAAAAGCACCTTTTCCGGTAAGGGTTACCCCATCGAGTTGAAGGCTGGCTCTGGGAAATTCGCGAAAAAGCGAAATTTGCAACCGATTGAAGCCAACCTCGACCTGAAGGTTTCGGTTGAGAGCATTGAGGGCACGGTCGATCAGTGCACCTTTGAAAAAGAAGGGTAATAGCGCCAGGGCAACGAGCGTTGTCGCCACTACAATTGAGGTTGCAATAATTACCTTTTTCATCCGTAATTGGTTTTCATTCATCGGGCAAAGGGTATTTACCCGATCTATGTTCGCGCCAGCATAACGTTCAAATCAATCTACCCCTTGCTGTGTCGGTATTGCTGCAAGAATCGTGCTCGTTTTATCGCCGAAACATGTCTGCCCTATTCCGACTGCAGAAATTTTCTCAGCAACTGCAAGGCAGCTTGCGAAGAGCGTTGAATGTTGCGTTCCCGGTTGTTACCAAAAACGAATTTTTGCGCCAAATATTTTCCATGACCGGCCACAGCCACCCAAACCGTACCCACAGGCTTTTCGTCGGTTCCCCCATCTGGACCGGCAATGCCTGTTGTAGCAATGGCATAATCGCAGCCCAAAACCCTGCGAACGCCCATGGCCATATCCGTTGCTACCGCTTCGCTAACGGCTCCGTGCTCACTAATCACATCGGGATTTACACCAAGCAGACCTTTTTTCACTTCGTTGTGGTAGGCGGTTACACTTCCCTTAAACCACTCCGAAGCACCTGGGGTCAGGGTCAGCAGGTGGGCCATATATCCTCCGGTACAGCTTTCGGCAAGACCCAAAGTAGCGCCACGCTGATGGAGTAACCGTGCCACTGAAATGGCCATGGTATCGTTGTCGTATCCGTAAATCTCGTCGGGAAGCAATAGCTGCAACTTGTCTATTTGACGGTCGATCTCTTGCCTAAGAGTGGCTTTATCATCCCCGGAGGCCGAAAGGCGGAGGCGCACTGCCATAGGGTTGGGCAGGTATGCAAGTTTGATATGAGCAGGAAGATGGTTCTCCCAGTCTTCGATGCGCATGGCCAACATCGACTCGGGTACACCCTGCGTGAGAACTGTTTTATGAACAATGGCCCGCATCTTTTGGGCATTGACAAGTCGCGGCAAAATCTCCTCAGCCATTATGCTCTTCATTTCGAATGGAACGCCGGGCAAACTCACAAAAATGGTCTGGTTTCGCTCGAACCACATGCAAGGGGCAGTACCTGCCCGATTGGGAATTACAGTACAGCTTTCTGGTACCAGAGCCTGATCGCGGTTAAGTCGGTTAACGTCGATTCCTCGGCGCGTAAAACGCTCCCGAATCTGCTCGAAGGTAGGTTCGTGAAATAGCAGCCGGGTGCCGAAATATTCGCACAGAGTGTTTTTTGTGATATCGTCTTTGGTGGGGCCTAATCCACCCGTCATGAGCACCAGGTCGACCTTCTCCTCGGCACGGGCCAAAGCTTCCATAATGTGGTTAAGGTCGTCGTGTACCGAAGTAATCTGAAATACCTCGATCCCTGCAAGATTCAACTGCTCTGCCATCCAAGCGGAGTTGGTATCAACAATCTGGCCAATAAGAATTTCGTCGCCTATGGTTATAATTTCAGCTCTCATTTGCAGATAATTAGATTGTAATGATCGTAGTAGCCTTGCATCAAGGAAGCACATTGAGTAGTATGTCTTTTACCGCTTATGCACATTTCATCGGACCAATTGCCCCAAATGATCAAGCCTCTGTAACAACGGAGGATGGGAATAGTTGAAAAAAACATACACCGGATGCGGAGTGAGGTTGCTGAGGTTCTTAACCGATAGCTTCCTGAGTGCAGAAATCAGCGGTTGGGCGCCGAAATGGACAGCAGCATATTCATCGGCAGCATATTCGTTGCGTCTCGACAAATGGTTCATAAACCAGCCCGTTGCCATTGAAAAAGGACTGTAAAGCAGTGAAAAAGCCACCAACCCAATATGAAAGGTAGGCGTTTCGGACCCTAATGCCCTGCCAACCGACGGATTTCCGGCAACTATCGAGAAAAGAAACAGCAGCAAACCGGTTTGCAACAAACCCAGCATAAGTCCCTGTACAACATGCCGTTTTTTATAATGCCCTATTTCATGGGCCAGCACAGCAACCACCTCATCCACCGACATATCCGCAATAAGGGTATCGTATAAAACGATGCGTTTCTTTGCTCCGAGGCCGGTAAAGTAGGCATTTGCCCGGGTAGACCTTTTGGAACCATCGATTACAAAAATGTTGTCGAGCTTAAACCCGGTTGTCGCGGCAAAGCTTTGGATGGCATCTTTGAGCTCGCCCTCTTCGAGAGGAGTCTGTTTGTTGAACAGGGGAACGATAAGTGAGCTGTAGAACATGGCCATAAAAATGGAAAAAAGGGCCATAACGCCCCATGTCAGCAACCAAAACCAACTCCCAGCAGCATGGTAGATACTTACGACCAGCCACAAAACAGCACCGCCCAGCAAAGCGGCAATTAGGTAGCCCTTCAGCTTGTCGGCCAAAAAAGTAGCCACAGTAGTGTTGTTAAACCCATACTTGGCTTCAATCCTAAAGGTAGCATAGAGCGCAAAGGGAGTATTGAATAGGTCGGCTGCCACGCCCAGAATGGCAAAAAAGAGGATTGCCTGCACCGCTGGCTGCTCCGAAATGTCCGCTACAAAGCGATCCAAATGGGCAAATCCTTCCACCATCAGAAGGGTGAGCAAGAGCAAGAAGCTGACCATCGCAACCATCTGTCCGAACCGGTAATTTTCGCGCTGATAGGCTTGTTGTCGCGCATATTCCTTTTCGTCGTAGATACCACGGGCAGCTAAGGGTATGGTATCAGACCAGCGGGTGGTGTTGAGGTAGCCAACAAAGCGTTCGATTGCAAAATCGGCCACTACTATCACGACAATCAGCCATAGCAAGGATTCAGCCATAGGGATAAATATTTGCATCAAAGGTAATCAAAAGAGAAAAACAGCTTGCGGTAGAAGTGCTAACTTGCCCTACTCGATCCGGGTTTTGGACAGTGAGAAAGGTAGAGTTCCACCTTGTTGATGGCTTTGCGTATGGAAATATTGATGGGGTTGTAATCGTTCGCAAGCTGAGGATCGATGGTTTGGAGCTCCATGTAATAATCAGTTACCAGAGGCACCCCCTTCAGCGAATTGATCTGCGCCACCATTTCTTCCCAGCGGTCGGCATAAAGTTCCTTTTGAATTTTACAGGAATAGAGGGTATTTCGGCGCGTTTTCAGGTTGCGCAATGCCGCCGATCCAAAGAGTCGGCAAATGGCACCCCTGTGGGCATAAAACCGGCAACCGGGTTGCTCGGTCACGGTACGAAGGGTGTTCAGCGATGCACACACCTTGGGATACTCTTCGATACGGGCTATCACACCATCGTGTTGTCCGGTTGTTACCAGATGCCAGGCCAGTGGCAGGAACTCCAGAACACTTGCTTCAAGGTCGGGTTTCAGGCAGCAGGTAATGCATCCCGACGGGCAGCCTACCCGCGTAGTTTGGCCGAAGCGGGAAAGCTCCCTCTCCATCCGTTGATACACCTTCTCTATCTGTCTGACCGTTTGTAGCATATACAAAAAAGTGAGCAAATATATGCAAACCTGTTTCAGATGCTCCGTTGCCGAGTCAGAATTTTTAAAAAAAATGCACGACGCCTCTGAATCAGGAACAGTTGTTTGCAGCTGCCCTGACCGCCGGCACAGGAAAACCGACATGTGCAAAGAATCGGTGCGCCTGATAGAGGCTACAAAGCCGATGCGCTGTGGATAACATGTTTGCCATAGCGTTTGCGCAAGGTATCGAGACTTTGATAGAGCCGAATCATTTCCGGAGCATCTTCAAAAAGGTTCATTTGGTACGTACCGCTTATGAGCTGACCGAAGCGTACCCCCACGAGCCTGATCAGCATTCTGCGGTTGTAGAGCTGCCGGAAAAGAGACCGTACCACCTCCTTCAGTACATGGTCGAAAGAGGTATAGGGAATACGCCGTTGCAGGGTATGGGTATCGAAGTTGGCATAGCGAATTTTAACGGTAACCAGCGAGGTCATTTTCTGTTTCTGACGCAATTCAAAAGCCAACCCTTCTGTCATACGGAAAAGGGTGCGCTCGAGCAGTAGCATATCGATAGTATCTTGCTCGAAGGTGCGCTCGGCACCCAACGACTTCTGTTCACTCCAGGGCTGCACCGGAGTAGCATCGATGCCATTGGCCCGCTTCCATATTACGATACCGTTTTTGCCCAGCACACGCTCCATCATCTCCGGCGGAATGCGGGTAAGGGTCTCTATGGTAACAATTCCCATAGAGCGAAGCAGCCGGTAGGTTTGCGGGCCTACCATTGGTATCTTACTGATGGACAACGGATTTAAAAATGGCTGCACCATTGGAAAGGGAACATCGCGCATGCCGTTGGGTTTTGCTTCGCCGGTAGCTATCTTCGATACGGTTTTGTTGACCGACATCCCCAGAGAAATGGGCAGACCGGTTTCGCAGATAATGCGCTGCCTCAACTCCCTACTCCACGCTATGGATCCAAAAAAGCGATCCATCCCGGTAATGTCGAGATAGTGTTCATCGATCGACGCCTTCTCGTATACCGGAGCAGCCTCGGCGATGATGTCGGTAACCAGATTCGAATATTTGCTGTACTGCTCCATATCGCCCCGGATAAAAACCGCCTCGCTGCATAGATGCCGGGCCATCTTTATCGGCATGGCCGAGTGTACGCCAAATGCCCGCGCCTCATAACTACAACTGGCCACAACGCCACGATCCGAAAGCCCACCAATAATCACCGGTTTTCCCTGTAAGCCGGAGTTCATTAAACGCTCTACCGACACAAAAAACGTGTCGAGATCAAGATGGACTATACTGCGCTGCATGGTAAATTTTACGGTAAAGGGTTGGCTGCAATCAATTAATTGCTACATTTGATTAATTTTTAATCATTTTTACGTCCATAATTTAATCATTTCAACAACATGGTATTCCCGTTGAACATTAAATTTTTGCGAAAGCGAAAAAACCGTACCCAAGATGATGTGGCATCCGACCTAGGCATGAAGCGGTCGACCCTGAGCGGATACGAAAACGGAGTGGCACTGCCCAACATTGCAGCCCTGATTCAGGTGGCCGATTATTACAACATGTCGGTTGATACGCTCATCAAAATCGATCTCACCCAGCTCACCAGTCACCAGCTCTATATGCTCGAACGTGGCGAAGACCTCTATCTGAAAGGGGGGAAACTGCGTATTCTCGCCACCACGGTCGATAGCCACAACCGCGAAAACATTGAGCTGGTAACCGAAAAGGCAAAAGCCGGTTACACCCGCGGGTTCTTCGATCCGGAATTCATCAGCGAACTGCCCCGTTACCAACTGCCTTTTCTGCCCGGGGACCGAAAATACAGAACATTTCAGATCAGCGGCGACTCTATGCTTCCGGTACCCGACGGGGCCTGGGTAACCGGCGAATATGTGCAGGACTGGCTACTGCTTCCCAATAAGCAACCCTGCATTGTGCTAACCCTCGACGAAGGCATACTCTTCAAAATTGCGGAAAACTTGATAGAAGCAAACGGTTCCCTGCGGCTGATATCACTCAATTCTGCGTATCAACCCTATTCGGTACCGGTATCGGAAGTACGCGAAATATGGAGGTTTGTGCACTACACCTCAGCAGAATTGCCCACCGGCAATCTGTCGAACGAGACCATCGGGAAAGCACTTACCGACATCCGGGAAGACCTGCAGCTGATTAAAAACCGACTACCCCACCAACCGAAGCGCTATTGAGTGCTCATTTTTTTTAACCAACCTACAGATTCGCTCTGCCCGAAATGTTAATTTTGAGCCGATGTATTGTATCAGCATCTTTTATCAAACAAAAGACCCGTACCCTATATGTTACAAAACGACAGCAATTCAACTGCAGCAGACAATTCACAGCAGATACAACATGGATTTTTATGCATCGAACAACGATTTGTCCCGGAAGTCAACGCCCAATGCCTCCACTTCCGTCATCTGAAAAGTGGAGCACGCCTGCTCAAAATCGCTGCCAACGACCCCAACAAACTCTTTAACATTGCCTTTAAAACGCTGCCCGACAACGACACTGGAATACCGCATATCCTAGAACACTCGGTCCTCAACGGCTCAAAAAATTTTCCGGTAAAGAGTCCGTTCGACATCCTGATTAAAGGATCGTTGCACACTTTCCTGAATGCCATGACCTCGGCCGAACATACTACCTACCCTGTGGCAAGCATGAACGAAAAAGACTATTTCAACCTCATGCATGTATACCTCGATGCAGTATTTAACCCTCTGATGCTCGAAGACGAACGCATTCTAAAGCAGGAGGGCTGGCACTACGAACTTACCCACCCAGATGCTCCTCTTGTTTACAAAGGCGTAGTGTACAACGAGATGAAGGGTACCTACTCGAGTCCAATGTACCAGCTGTACGACCTAATGGGCCGCCATCTGTTCCCCGACAATACCTATGGGGTTTCCTCAGGCGGCCATCCCGACGCCATTCCGCAGCTTACCCAGGAAGCCTTTGTAGCCTTTCATCAAAAATATTATCACCCCGACAACAGCTATATTTTGCTGTATGGCGATGCCGAGCTCGACCGCGAGCTGCAATTTATAGATGAGCACTTTCTTTGCCATTATACTGCCACCCACCAGATCCACGAAATCCCCCTTCAGAAACCCTTCGAGCAGCCCAAAACAGTGGTCGAGAACTATCCGGTTACCGAAGCCGGCACCGAGGAGGAGGGAACCTACCTGACACTCAGTTTTGTCACCAACCTGAGCAGCGACCGCACCACCTCCATGGCCTTCGACATACTTACCCATGCCCTTATAACCCACGAATCGGCACCGTTGCGTATCGCCATGCAAGAGGCGGGCATCGGCAAGGAAGTTTTAGGCTGGTTTGTGGAAGCCCAGCAAAATACCCTCCATATTGTGGTAACCCACGCCGAAGCGGCCGACCTCGACCGGTTCAGGGAAGTAGTGTATGATACACTCCGGAAATGCGCAGCAGAGGGATTCGACCCAGCCACCATCGAGGGGTTGGTTAACCGCATTGAGTTTACCCTGCGCGAAGGCGATACACCCCAGCGCGGACTTATGTACCTCGACATGCTGACACATGGCTGGCTGTTCGAAGACAATCCCTTTGTTGGGCTTGAATATGAAAAACCCCTTGCAGCGCTTAAAGATAAGTTGAACCATCAATTTCTGGAGGAGTTGGTGAGGACCCACCTTATCAGCAATTCGCATACCTTGCTCTTAGCACTGGTGCCGGAGTCGGGACTGCAAGCCCAACTCGACAAACAGACCGAATCGAAGCTTGCGGCCATTAAAGCTTCGCTCACCAACGAACAAAAGACTCAGTTGATTGCCGAAACAGAGCATCTCATCGACTATCAGCAAACCGGAGATTCGCCCGAAGCATTGGCCACCATTCCCATGCTCACCATTGCCGATATTGGAACCGAAGCGCTCTTTTATTCGCTCGAGAAGGAACCCATTGCAGGGGGTACAGTGCTGCACAACCCTCAGTTTACCAATGGGGTAGTTTACTCCAGTCTCCACTTCGACCTCAGGGTATTGCCTGCCGACCTGTTGCCCTATGCAGCCCTTTTATCGGCACTGCTTGGAAAAACCAGCACCCGGAACCTTACCTTTGGAGCCCTCGACGATGCCCTGAACATCCATACAGGAGGATTTTCAGTAAGTTTGGCTACCTATTGCCAAAACCGATCGGACGAACAGCTGATGCCCAAATTGATTGTGTCGGCAAAAGCGGTAGAGCGCAAAACCGGCAAAATGTTTGAGCTGCTCTCCGATATTCTGACCGAATCGGATTTTACCAACCGGGCAAGATTGCACAGCCTGCTGAAGAGAATTCACGCCCAATTGGATACCAACATTCGGCAAAACGGCATGAACTATGCCATAACACGCAACGCATCGGGCCACTCCCATCGTGGATGGTTTAATGAACTTACCGGCGGCTACTCCTACCATGCGTTAATTACGGAGCTGCTAAAGGATTTCGATCGACAGTACAATACTGTGGTGCAGCGGCTGGCCGAAACGAGCAGATTGATCTTTACCGCAAGCAATCTGATGCCACTGGTTACTTGTAGCCGGGAGTCATTTCAGATGGTCCATCAAGAGGTGCAGCAACTTATGGCCCGTCTGCCCCTCTCCCCTCCTAATTTCCAATTGCAGTTGACCCAGAATGATCCCCTCAACGAAGCCATCTGTGCAACCTCACAAGTGCAATATGTGGCCAAAGGCTACAACTTCAGAAAGCTAGGATATGCGTGGAGCGGAAAAATTGCATTGCTGAGTCAGATCATCTCCACCGAATGGCTACACAACCAAATTCGGGTAATCGGAGGTGCATACGGCGGATTTTGTGGTTTCTCGGGCAGCGGCAATGCCTATTTTGCCAGCTATCGCGACCCCAACCTGACAGAGACGCTCGACCGTTTTGATGCTATACCCGACTTTCTGGAAAAATTTGCAGCCGACCAGCAAGCGATGACCCGATTTATAATCGGTACCATATCCGGACTCGACCAGCCCAAAACCGCTTCGCAAAAAGGCGTCGTGGCCATGACCTCCCACTTGGAAAATACCACCCACGATATGCTCAACCGCGAGCGGGCTGAAATACTTTCGGCAACGGCAGCCGACATCAGAGAACTTGCCGGCTTTACCCGTGAAATTCTCGACCAAAACCGCTATTGTGTCTATGGCAATGAAACGCTGCTGCAGCAAAACGCACCACTTTTCAACCGATTGCTTACCATAACCGAATAAAATATACCGCAATGATTACTGCCATTATCCTGCTCAATACCCGCCAAGATGCAATCAATGAGGTGGGTCAGAAACTTGCTTCCGTTCAGGGAGTAGCCGAAGTCTATTCGGTCAGCGGTCGATTTGACCTTGTTGCCATTTTGCGCATCGAAAACATCGATGCACTGGCCCGCCTATCGACCGAAAAACTGGCCCTCATCGACGGTATCATTCACTCCGAATCGATGATCGCATTCAAGAAAATATCGCCCGATGATATGGCAGGGATGTTCGATCTCGGCAATTAATGCCGCCAGCGCATAAAGAGAAAAATCCTGACGCCGGTTGTGTTGAAAGAGACGCCTAATTTGACTATTTTTGGCGCTGAATTGATGAATTAAACATTATGGCCGACGATAAACAGATTATTTTTTCGATGTATAAGGTAAGCAAGACTTACCCTCCCTCCAAGATCGTGATCAAGGACATTTCGCTCTCGTTTTTTCTAGGGGCTAAAATTGGTATAATTGGGTTAAATGGCAGCGGAAAATCAACGTTGCTGCGCATCATCGCAGGTACGGAAAAGTCTTTTAATGGCGAATTGGTATTTGCGCCCGGTTATACCGTTGGTCTTCTGGAACAGGAACCCGTGCTTGACGAAGATAAAACCGTAAAAGAAATTGTACAGGAAGGTGTTCAGGAGGTGGTCGATGTTTTGGCCAGGTACGAGGAGATCAACCTTAAGTTTGGTCTGCCGGAATACTATGAAGATGCCGACAAGATGGATAAGCTGATGTCGGAGCAATCTGCCCTGCAGGAGAAAATCGATCAGTACGATGCATGGAACCTCGATGTCAAGCTAGAGCGCGCCATGGATGCCCTTCAGTGTCCCCCCGACGATCAGCCGGTTCGGGAACTGTCGGGCGGTGAACGTCGTCGCATAGCGTTGTGCAGGCTTTTGCTCAGAGAACCTGATGTATTGTTGCTCGACGAACCTACCAACCACCTCGATGCCGAAAGTATACTCTGGCTCGAACAACATTTACAGCAATACAAAGGCACCGTTATCTGCATCACACACGACCGCTATTTCCTCGACAACGTGGCAGGCTGGATTCTGGAACTCGACCGAGGTCAGGGAATCCCTTGGAAAGGCAACTATACCTCATGGCTCGAACAGAAGTCGAAGCGTCTTGAACAGGAAGAGAAAGGTGTCTCCAAGCGTCGCAAAACCTTAGAACGGGAGCTGGAGTGGGTAAGGATGGCGCCCAAGGCAAGACATGCCAAATCGAAAGCGCGTTTGTCGGCCTACGACAAGTTGCTCAACGAAGATGTAAAACAGAAAGAAGATAAACTCGAAATTTACATCCCCAATGGTCCAAGGTTGGGCGAAAAGGTTATCGATATGAAAGGAGTCGCCAAAGCTTTTGGCGAACGAATTCTTTTCCAAGATCTTGAGTTTGCACTGCCACCCAACGGAATCATTGGAGTGATTGGACCCAACGGTGCCGGAAAAACGACGCTATTCAGGCTCATAATGGAACAGGAAACAGCCGATAGCGGCCAGATTGAGATTGGAGATACGGTTAAAATCAGTTATGTCGACCAGTCGCACAAAGCCATTGATGCCAACAAAAGCGTGTTTGAGGTGGTAACAGGCGGAACGGAGTCGATGCAGTTGGGCGGCAAGCTTATAAATTCAAGGGCCTATCTGGGGCGTTTCAATTTTACCGGTGCCGATCAGGAGAAAAAATGCGGCGTACTGTCGGGTGGAGAGCGCAACCGGCTTCATCTTTCCATGGCATTAAAAAGCGAAGGGAACGTACTACTGCTCGACGAACCTACCAACGACATCGATATAAATACGCTCCGCGCATTGGAGGAGGGTCTGGAGAATTTTGCAGGATGCGCAGTGGTGATCAGTCACGACCGGTGGTTTCTCGACCGCATTGCCACCCATATATTGGCTTTTGAAGGCGAATCGAAGGTCCATTTTTTCGAAGGTAGTTTTTCTGAATACGAAGAGAACAAGAAACGGAGACTCGGCGATTCCACACCCAAACGGTTTAAGTACAAAAAGCTGATCAAATAGAGTACATATCACTGAAATTAAGATGGTTGAGATAAAAAGAAAGGTTGCCGACAACCGGCAACCTTTCCAACAAACCTAACCAAATCTTTTTCTATGAAAAAAAATTCACACTACTTTAATATACCAAAGATACGTCCAAATTTGGTTAATGGCCTACAAGTAACGTTAAATAATGTTAAGCATTAGGCTAGCTTTAAATCTCATATCCAGGCAGTTATAACCATCATTCGGCATCTGGCAATCCAGCTGTGATGGCGGGGTCTGAAGGTGGACCACAGTCCAAAGTTGCATACAACAAGTCCAAAACCCCTCCAACCGGCAAGTGTGACGAACCTCCTGACAGATATTTTATTATTTTGATATATTTGTGGACGAGTTTAAAAAATCAACTTTCAACCAATATTGCCAGAAAACACATTTTCAAACTTTTAACTACAAAATAC
>CAYGIQ010000081.1:0-12569 GCA_964349885.1 uncultured Prolixibacteraceae bacterium
CACCAAAAGGCACCCCACCGAAATTGGATGCCCGAAGAGCAAAACCTCGATTACCTCGAAGATGTTGAATTTGATTTTCCCCATAACTTTTTTGATGATTACGAGGGCAGGAGTTTGGCAGCACGGCAGCAAGAGATGGAAATTGTGAACCACATGTCTTGGGGCCATGATATGAAATTTGTGGTTGATCCTTACACTGGGGAACCTACCGGCTTTGAAAATGAGCTCAACAGGATGACAGATGCCCAGCGTGCAGCCTGGGAAAAGGCTTACGATCCGCGCAATGAGGCATTCTTGAAGGAGATGCCAGAAGGTCGTGAACTTGCAAAATTTAAATACCACCGATACCTGCGCGACTACCTTAAAATGATCAAAGGCATCGACGATGGGGTTGGTGAGGTTTTGGCCTATCTCGAATCCAATGGGCTGCTCGACAATACAATTATTGTATACACTTCCGATCAGGGCTTCTATCTGGGTGAGCATGGATGGTACGATAAACGGTTTATGTACGAGCAGTCGCTGAGTACCCCTTTGCTGATTCGCTATCCGAATGAGATTAAGGCCGGAACAGAGCTTAACGACTTGGTGTTGAACCTCGACATGGCTCCGACCCTTCTGGACTATGCTGGTATTGAGATACCGGAAGATATGCAGGGTTTATCAATGCGTGACTTAATGGCTGGCAAGAGCATCCCCTGGCGCGATGCCATATACTACCACTATTATGAATACCCTTCGGTGCACATGGTAAAAAGGCACTATGGAGTTAGAACAGACCGCTACAAGCTTATCCATTTTTATTACGACATCGACGATTGGGAGCTTTTCGATCTTTGGACAGACCCAGACGAGATGAACAACCTATACGATAGCATGGATGGAGACATTCCGCAAGTACAGCGGTTAATGCATCTGAAGCTGGAGGAGATGCGGATGAAATACGGCGACTCCGATCAAAGCGCGCATCAGTTTTTGCACAATTACCTCGAATCGCGTAAGTAAGGTTTACAGGATTCCCGGTTGCTCAATCTCGATCTTTTCTTTTTCCTGTTTGAAAAGGAACATAAAGGCAATGGCCACTAAAAGAGCAATGGCGGCAGGATAGAACATAATGGCAGTCCAGTTATGATCGACAACCATTCCTGCTTCGTTCACAATTTGGTAGCGCTGCAAAAGCCAACCAGTCATGAGTGTTCCCAGAAGCCATCCTACCCCGTACGTAATGAAGGTAAGAAATCCCTGTAGACTGGCCCTTAAATTGGCAGGGGCTTTCTTGTCGGCATAGATCTGAGCCGTTACGTAGAAGAAGTCGTAGCTCACACCATGCAGTATGATGCCAATGTAGAAGAAGGATATAAGGGTGCCATCATCGCCAAAAGCAAAAAGCGCATACCTTAATGCCCAGGCAAACATTCCCATAAGTGCCATCCGCTTAATGCCCAGCCGTATAAAGAAGAAGGGCATCAGAATCATAAAGATTACTTCAGAAGCCTGTCCGAGTGTCATAATGCCTGCCACATTGCTGATGCCTGCTTCGTTCATCGACATATTGGCAAACTGGTGGTACATAGCAAAGGGTAGCGATATAAAAAGGGTAGCAATGATTAGGATGGCAAAAGAGCGGTTCTTCATCATTTTTAAGGCATCGAAGCCCAAGATATCACTTACGGTTGCATTCTGATGCAGCGCCTTGGGGGGAGTATCGGGTAGGGTGAAACTGTATATGCCCATTAGAAGCGATAAAACGGCTGCAATCACCATAGGGTAGGGAGTAAGTTCTATTCCTGCTATGCTGATGGAAATTCCGGCCACAATCCATCCAATGGAGCCGAGCACCCTGATGCGTGGGAAATATTTACCGGCCTCGGGAGTATGCCTGAAGGCTATTGCACTGGTAAGAGCAATGGTGGGCATGTAAAACATCATATACAGCAGCAATACCCAAAAGAACAGTTTGGGTTCTGAAATTCTCGAAACGAGAATCATCAGCAGTCCGCTTGCCAAGTGCAAAACTCCGGTGAGCTTTTGGGCTGCAAAATAGCGATCGGCAATCAGGCTAACGAAAAATGCCGAAGCGATGGATGCCCAGGCAAGTGTGCTGTAAGCCATTCCGATGTCGGTACCCTGAAATCCTATGGAGGTGAGATAGCTGCCGAGGGTAACGTACCAGACGCCCCAAATGGCATATTCAAGAAACATCATCAGGGAGAGTTGCAGATAGGAACTTGTTTTCATAAGCAAGATGTATATCGATCAGCCGGTTATTAGTAGTGGTTAAAAATAGTTTTTTTCACCAAACAGTATTGCCTTCGTCGAAAATTTGCCAAACACTGCCCTGAACTATCGGCTGAATACCTGCTGTTTATTAGCAATTGGCCAGACCTAATCTTTCGCCAAAGCCTTTGACAAAATGGTATGTTGTTTGCGGGATGTGCGTTCGTGAATAACCATTATCTTTGTGAGGATAAGGATATAGATTATGGCATTAAAGTTTTTTCATCTGCAAAAAGCAAAGCAGTTTAACATCCCCTACCGGTTTCACGATCCAGACAAGGAGGATCGCAACGAACGAGAGCGCCGTATCCGCGAGGAGATGGGAATGGCTCCTCCACCTGTTGTTTCAGGCCTTGCTTTTAAGGCCAATGTAAAGGGTCAGTTTCGGCAATCGATGGGACGCTCCTCCAAAACCGCCGAAGATGCCCGCAAAAGCAGCAATATTCGGCTTTACATTCTGATCGCCATTTTAACCTTGGTTGTTTACCTGGTTTTTTACCGCTAATTTTTAAAGCCTGTGACCGACATTATCCGATTGCTTCCCGATTCGGTGGCCAACCAGATTGCTGCCGGTGAGGTAATTCAGCGTCCGGCGTCAGTGGTTAAGGAGCTGGTTGAGAATGCCCTCGACTCAGGAGCCACTTCAGTGGTGGTCAATATAAAGGATGCCGGTCGGACCTTAATTCAGGTAACCGATAATGGATGCGGAATGTCGCCTACCGATGCAAGGATGTCGTTCGAACGGCATGCCACATCCAAAATAAGCAATGCCAGCGATCTATTTGCCATACGCACCATGGGATTCCGAGGAGAGGCACTTGCCTCGGTGGCTGCCATTGCCGATGTCGAAATGCGCACCAAACGGCAGGAGGAAGAGATGGGATCCTTTCTTCACATCAATGCTACTAGGGTGGTGATTCAGGAACCTGCAGCCTGCAGCAACGGTACTTCGCTGCAGGTCAAGAACCTGTTCTTCAATGTTCCTGCCCGGCGAAAGTTCCTTAAATCGGATGCATATGAAATGAAGCTCATCATCAATGAGATGCAACGCATTGCCATTCCCAATCCCGAGATTGCATTTAACCTTTATCACAACGGAAATCCGGTTTTTGAGTTGCCTCCTGCCAACCTTCTGAAGCGGATTGTGGCACTGTTTGGAAAATCAGTTCAGCAGGCATTGATTCCCATTGAGAGTGAGACCTCCATAGCCACCATAACGGGCTTTACCGGCCTACCCCGATATGCAAGGAAAACCATGGGGGAGCAGTTCTTCTTTGTGAACCAACGCTACATGCGCCATCCATGGTTCCATAAAGCTATTATGCAAGCCTACGAAAAGTTGCTGCCTCCCGATGCGTTTCCCTCCTATTTTGTCTTCCTCGAGGTGAATCCGGCTGAGATCGATATCAATGTCCACCCTACGAAGACGGAGATTAAGTTTGAAAACGAAAAGGCCATATGGCAAATATTAAACGCCTCGGTTCGTGAGTCATTGGGCAAAAACAATGCAGTTCCATCGATCGATTTTGACCAAGAGGGCAGCATTGAAATCCCTATGCCACTGCGTCCCGGAGATCGAATAGCTCCCCCACAGATTGCATTTAATCCCGATTATAACCCATTTGTCGAGAACACAAACCGGCCTGTGGGGAATCGAACCAGTGAGGACCTCAGGAATCGTTCGAACCTACGGAATTGGGAACAGGTATATGCTAGCGCAGGCGAAAGTGCAGGTTTGCCTCCCGATGACGATCAGGCTGAATCTGAGCCACAGATATTCTCCTCGGTCACTTCAAGCTTCCAGGGGAAGAGAATGCTACAGCTAAAGCAGAAATACATTGTGCTTCCGGTAAAATCGGGTATGATGGTTGTTGACCAGGCAAGGGCCAAAGAACGTTTAGTGTACGAAAGACTGCTTACAGGAATGCAGGGAGGGAGTGTTGCCACGCAGCAAATTCTATTTCCCTATACCTTTGAATTGAACTCTGCCGATGCTGGATTGTTACATGAAATAATGCCAGATTTGATGTCTATAGGTTTCGATATTCGGGATTTTGGTAAAAATACGTTCATCATCAACGGCGTTCCCGGATTGCTCGAAGTTGCTTCTCCGGTTGAGGTGGTTGAAAAACTGCTCGAAGAGATTAAAAATTCTGATATCGATATGGGTGCACACGTTCGGGAGCAGGTTGCAGCTTCACTGGCAAAAGCCGCCTCGGGGTATCGTCCTGCGACATTGCAACCCGAAGAGATGGACCACCTTATTGACCAACTGTTTGCCTGCAACGCACCCAATTATACACCCGACGGCAGACCTGTTCTCACCATTCTGCCAATGGAGGAGATCGAAAAGCATTTCGACCGGTAAAACAACAAACCGGTGCAAACCAACTAAAAAGAGAAGATTACATGCAATACCGACCCATATTTGCCAACACCCCAATAGTGGTAAGGAATCTTATCATCATCAATCTGGTGATGCTTGCGGCAACCTTTTTGCTGGAGCGTGGGGGCATCAGTTTTACCACCCTTTTTGGTATGCACTACCCTGCGTCCGATAATTTCCGTCTGCACCAAGTGGTAACCCATATGTTTATGCATGGTGGATTTATGCACCTATTCTTCAATATGTATGCTTTGTGGATGTTTGGCCGGGTGCTTGAAAGTATTTGGGGGCCTCGGCGTTTTTTGATCTTTTACTTTGTCACCGGACTTGGTGCAGTCGCGCTCCATATGTTTGTGGTGCACCTCGAGATCTCATCCATTAAAAATGCCATTACGGCTTTTAACAATACCCCTGCTCCCGAACTGCTCGAACAGTTTGTTCAAAAGCATGTGAGAAGACCTTCGGCGCAGCTCGAGAGCTTTTTACAGACCTGGTACGATAATCCCGGAGTCTCTGCTTATGCAATGGAGGCAGAGTCAATCATGCAACGCATCCTGAAGATGAGAATGGATATTCCCACAGTGGGTGCATCGGGAGCTGTTTTTGGTATTTTGCTGGCCTTTGGAATGATCTTCCCCAATACTCAGTTGATGCTGCTGTTTCCCCCAATTCCCATTAAGGCCAAATACTTTGTGATAGGGTACGGAGCAATAGAGCTCTATTTGGGGCTGACCAATTCAGGCGGCAGCATTGCCCACTTTGCTCACCTGGGTGGTATGTTGTTTGGGTTTATCCTGATTAAATACTGGGCCAAAAACAGCAGGAGTTTTTATTGATGGGTATAGCCCTGTCTAACGGAGGGAAACAACATGGAGATTTGGGACGATATCAAACAGTCTTTCCTGAGGGGGTCGGTGGTTACACGCTTGATCTACCTGAATCTTGCCGTTTTTGTGGTTCTAAGGCTTACAGGTGTTCTGTTTTTTTTGGCTGGTGACACTTTCACCCTTGCTCGTTGGTTCGAACTTCCTGCGGGGATCAACCTGTTGCTACGTCAACCCTGGTCTCTCGTGACCTATATGTTTCTGCATTACGACTTTATACACCTGCTGTTTAATGTATTGATGCTGTATTGGTTTGGAAAGATATTCCTTGATTATTTCAGCCAGCGTCAACTGCTAGGCCTCTATCTTATGGGTGGCCTAACAGGAGGACTCTTGTATGTTGTTTTGTACAATCTGTTGCCTCCCTTCCGCGAACTTGCCGATATCAGCTATCTTTTAGGAGCATCGGCTGCCGTAATTGCCATCATTATGGCGGCAGCCTTTTATGCTCCTAACCGCGAGGTTCATCTTTTTTTAATTGGCAAGGTTCCGCTTAAGTTTCTGGCCTTATTCATGGTGCTGAGTTACATCATAGGCATCTCTGCAGCCAATGCAGGGGGAAACATAGCTCATTTGGGTGGGGTTGCTGCCGGATTTGGTTTTGTGGCGGCATTGCGCAGGGGCACCGACATCGCCTTGCCATTTGCTCTGCCACTCGAAACCATAGGGTTGTGGTTCAAACCCCGACCCAACATTAGAGTGGTACATCGTCAGACGCCCAGAAACGACCATGAATACAACCGGCGACGTGCGACCGATCACGAGGAACTCAACCGTATACTCGACAAGATTGCCGAAACCGGATATGAGTCGCTTACTGCTACCGAAAGGGAGACCCTATTCCGGCACGGAAAGTAATGACTTCCGGGGTTTAGAGTCTTGCCTGAATGGCCTTTGTATCGGATTCAAATCCGGGCTTACCCAATAGGGCAAACATATTCTTTTTGTAAGCTTCCACCCCCGGCTGGTCGAAGGGGTTAACTCCCAGAGCATATCCGCTGATGCCACAAGCCTTCTCGAAGAAATAGATCAATTGCCCCAGATAATAGGCGTTCAGTTGGGGCAGTGTAATTTGTAAGTTGGGAACACCACCATCGACATGGGCAATGGTTGTTCCAAGTTCTGCCATTTTGTTTACTGCATCCACCCGTTTGCCTGCCAGAAAGTTCAGTCCGTCGAGGTCAGAAGGATCTTCCGGAATGGTAACCGAGAAATTGGGGGTACCCACCGATATAACGGTTTCGAAGAGTTTGCGTTCTCCCTCCTGAATGTATTGGCCCATAGAGTGAAGATCGGCAGTGAAGTCAACACTTGCCGGAAATATACCTTTTCCCTCTTTCCCTTCGCTTTCGCCATAGAGTTGTTTCCACCACTCGGCAAAATAGTGGAGTTTTGGGTTGTAATTTACCAATATCTCAACCATGTAACCCCGCTGGTAGAGTTCATTTCGAACCGCTGCATACTGTGCGGCCAGATTTTTACCGAAAGGTACCGATGGTGCAGTAAGTTGTTCCATGTCGGCAGCTCCTTTCACCAGCTCTCTGATGTTGAAGCCAGCGGCAGCAATTGCAATCAAACCTACGGGGGTAAGCACCGAATACCTTCCACCAACATCGTCGGGGATTACAAAGGTTTTGTATCCTTCGGTTTCAGAAAGTTTCCGCAAGGCACCTTTCGAAGCATCGGTTACCGCTACAATTCGGCTAACCGCCTCCTCCTTGCCATACTTCTCTTCAATATCCTGTTTTAGCAAACGAAAAGCAATGGCTGGTTCGGTGGTGGTACCCGACTTGGAAATAACCACGAGTGCATATTCCCGGCTTTTCAGCAACTGGCGAAGCTCGAAAAGATAGTCTTCGCTGATGTTCTGACCGGCAAAAACCACCATGGGAGTGGTTTTGGGCTTGAAGGCAGCGAAGTTGTCGGATAATGCATCGATAACCGCTTTGGCACCCAGATAGGATCCTCCTATGCCAATAACCACCAGTAAGTCGATCTGTTTGTCGATCAACTTGCGGGCTGTCGACTCGATGTCGTCAAGTTCGGAATCGGAAATAGTGGAGGGGAGATTTACCCAGCCCAGAAAATCACTGCCTTTTCCTGATTTGTTGTGAAGGGCAAGGTTTTGCTGCTCCATAGTCTGGCTTCTGCCGTCTACTGAGGCAGCATCAATAAAACTGAGGGTGCGGGTGTAATCGAGTTGTATCTGCTTCATATTAGGTTACAATAATTTTTCTGAGAGTCTGCTGATCTCCTTTCTTGGGGATCGGTTGTTGTATAAAATTTGATAAACGGCCTCGCAAATGGGCATATCTATCCCGTATTGGTCGTTGATCTCTTTAATTGCCTTTGCTGCATAATACCCTTCGGCTACCATATGCATTTCGAGTTGCGCGGTATGCACGGGATACCCTTTGCCAATCATGGTCCCAAAGGTTCGGTTTCGGCTGAATTGTGAATAAGCGGTAACCAGAAGGTCGCCCAGATAGACCGAACTTTTAATATCGCGGCCAATGGGATGCACAGCCGTTACAAACCGCTCAATTTCCTGAATGGCATTGGCCACCAGAACTGCCTGAAAGTTGTCGCCGTACATCAATCCGTTTACGATACCCGCTGCAATGGCAATAATGTTTTTGATGACCGAACTGTATTCGGTGCCCCAAATGTCGTCGGAAACAGCCGTGCGAATGTAGTTGCACCCAATAAACCGGGTAAATTCATTGGCTTTGGTCTCATCTTGGCAGGCAATGGTAAGGTATGAGAGGCGCTCGAGGGCTACCTCTTCGGCATGTGACGGACCGGCGATTACGCCAATAGAAGCATAGGGTACTGCATAGCGGGTGTGAAAGAACTCAGCAATCACCATATGGCTTTCGGTGATAAGGCCCTTAATGCCCGAGACTACAAATTTTCCTGAAATATCTTCGGTAAGACCGATGAGTGCATCCTGTAGGAAGGCCGATGGGACCACCATCATCAAAACATCGGCATCGCGAACCGCAGCATTGATATCGGAAGTAAAGTTGATTCGGGAGGTATCGAACTCCAAACCCCTCATGTAACCTGGATTGTGCGAATATTGCTTGAACTGAGCAATGGTTTCGTTGTCGCGAATAAACCAGGTTATGCGGGGAGCGTTTTCGAGTACTACTTTTGCTAGTGCGGTTGCCCAGCTTCCGCTACCGATGAGTGTTATATTGCTGTCGACAGGATTCATAGTGGTTGTTTTCTATACCTTATCGGTTGCAGTTGAGGCATTGTCAAGCCAGTTTTTTACCTCATCCTGACTGGGGTTGGACAAGCCGAGTTTATGCTTTTTGTTGAAACCACATACATCCTGATGCAATTTGGTGTGTTTTTCAACCTCGGTGAGTTTTTCCACCCGGTTGAACCCCATTTTTATAAGAACTTCGATCCACGGTTCAGGCACTCCAATGGCATGGTAATCTTCAGGTGAGCTGTTTTGGTCGACTTTTTTTGCTTCGGGACGCATTTGAGGAAAGAAAAGCACATCCTGAATAGAGAGGTTGTTGGTCATAAACATGGTAAGGCGGTCGATACCGATACCCATTCCGGAGGTTGGAGGCATACCGTGTTCTAGGGCACGCAGGAAATCCTGGTCGATAAACATTGCCTCGTCGTCTCCTTTTTCGGAAAGTTTCAGCTGCTCTTCGAACCGTTCGCGCTGGTCGATAGGGTCGTTCAGTTCAGAATAGGCATTTGCCAACTCTTTGCCAAATACCATCAATTCAAACCTTTCGGTAAGGTCTGGATGGTGCCGATGTTTCTTGGTAAGGGGCGACATTTCTGTTGGATAATCGATGATAAAAGTGGGCTGAATGTAGTGATGCTCACATTTCTCTCCGAAGATCTCGTCGATCAGTTTGCCTTTCCCCATGGCCGGAGTGGTCTCTATCCCCAGTTGGTTGCAGATGATGCGCAGTTCTGACTCAGTTTTTCCGGCAATATCATAACCGGTATGTGTTTTGATGGCCTCATACATGGTAACCCTGGGGTAGGGAGTTTTAAAGTCGATTGTGTGCTCTCCAACCTGAACCTTGGTAGTTCCATGCAGCGCCAGTGCGACCTTTTCCACCATCTTTTCAGTGAAATCCATCATCCAGATGTAGTCTTTGTAGGCTACATAGATCTCCATTACCGTAAACTCC
The DNA here is from genome assembly GCA_964349885.1 of uncultured Prolixibacteraceae bacterium. Lineage (GTDB taxonomy): Bacteria > Bacteroidota > Bacteroidia > Bacteroidales > Prolixibacteraceae > UBA1413. Next base: position 9,720 of record CAYGIQ010000081.1, read on the forward strand.
GGATTGTGGGTGCGGTCCATCCCCTCGTTTCTGAAATCTTTGGCAAATTCATATACTCCATCGAACCCTCCAACAATCAGCCTTTTCAGGTAGAGCTCATTGGCAACCCTGAGATAAAGGGGCATGTCGAGGGTATTGTGATGCGTAATAAAAGGTCTGGCAGCAGCCCCACCCGGAATGGGTTGGAGAATAGGTGTTTCAACTTCGAGATATCCATATTCATTGAACATCTCACGCATGGTGTTGATGATTTTGGTCCGCATCATAAAGGTCTCTTTCACCTGCGGATTCACAATCAAATCGACGTACCGCATTCGGTAGCGCTGCTCCATATCGGTGAAGGCATCGTAGGTTACCCCGTCTTTTTCCTTAACCACCGGAAGCGGTCGAAGTGCTTTGCTGAGCAGAACAATAGATGTAACATTGATCGATATTTCGCCCATTTGGGTTACAAAAACATTGCCCTCTACTCCAATGATGTCGCCAATATCGAAGAGCTTCTTAAACACTTCGTTGTATAGGGTTTTATCGTCGCCACGGCAGATTTCGTCGCGGTTTATGTAAAGCTGAATTCTGCCAGAAGCATCCTGTAGTTCGGCAAACGATGCCTTACCCATGATACGCTGACCCATTAATCGCCCGGCGAGACAAACTTCCTGAAAATTGTTTTTTTCGGGTGAATACTCATTTTTGATGGTGGCGGCCATTGTATTGACCGGATACTTTGCGGCAGGATAGGGGTTAATGCCCATTTCGCGCAGTTTTTGTAAAGACTGACGGCGGATTACCTCCTGCTCACTTAGTTGTACCATTGTCATGCTCAATTGTTTACTTTTCTTAACGAAGTTGCAAAGATAGAAAAAGAATGGTTGCGCATGATTGGGACATCTTTACAGTTTTCACATATAGGGTGTATCAGGGCTTTGGTTAATTGAGTGTAAATATCAATCAGTCAGTGTCTTGAAAAAACTTTTAGAGGCTAACATGCAATGATACCGGTTATCGATGGGCATTTTGTATCTTTGCAAAAATCAGAATTGCTTAACAATAAGGCTGAAAGGTTAGGATGGACAGAATATGGAATTTAAAGCCGCAGGGCGACTTAAATGACATCAAGCACCTGTCGGCTGCGTTGAATGTAAATATGGTCATTGCCAATCTTTTGGTTCAACGGGGCATAAAAACATTCAATGATGCCCGCTCGTTTTTTCGTCCACGTTTGGCCGATTTGCACGATCCGTTTCTTATGAAGGATATGGACAAGGCCGTTGCACGCCTTGATCAGGCCATTCAGAACGGGGAGAAGGTGCTTATTTATGGTGACTACGACGTAGATGGCACTACTTCTGTAGCCATGATGTATATGTTTTTGAAAGATTACATCGACAACATGGAATTTTATATCCCCGACCGGTATACCGAAGGCTATGGGATTTCGCCCCGAAGCATAGAGTATGCTGTGGAGGAGAATTTTTCGCTGGTCATTGTTCTCGATTGTGGCATTAAAGCAGTAGAAAAGATTGCTTACGCGAAACAAAAGGGCCTCGATTTTATCATATGCGATCACCATAACCCCGACGATGTAATTCCCGATGCTGTGGCAGTGCTTGATCCTAAGCGACCAGACTGCGAATATCCTTACAAGGAGTTATCGGGTTGTGGAGTGGGCTTTAAGTTCCTGCAGGCTTATACCCAGAAGAACGGAATTGATCAGGGAAGACTCTATGATTTACTGGATCTGGTGGTGGTAAGCATTGCCTCCGATATTGTGCCCATTACTGGAGAGAACCGGGTGCTTGCATTTCATGGTCTCAAAAAACTCAACAGCAATCCGGGAATGGGATTGCAAACGATTATCAATTATGCCGGTTTGGCTGGCGAAGATATCTCCATCAGCGATATTGTTTTTAAAATTGGACCGAGGCTGAACGCTTCAGGGCGCATCGAGCATGGCAAAAAATCGGTCCAAATTATGGTTTCGATCGACGAGGTAAATTCCGATGCCTTGGGAGGTGAGATAGACTCCTACAACGAAATCCGAAAAACCCTCGACCGCGATATTACCCAAGAGGCGCTGGATATGATCAACAGAAATCCGGATATGCTCGATCGCAATTCGACCGTTATTTACAACCGCGATTGGCATAAAGGGGTGGTGGGCATTGTTGCCTCGCGGCTTACCGAATTTTACTACAGGCCTACCATTGTTCTTACCGAGTCGAACGGAATGGCTACAGGTTCGGCTCGATCGGTAAAGGATTTCGACCTTTACGATGCCATTGGCTTGTGCAGTGACCTGCTCGAATCATACGGGGGTCATATGTATGCAGCTGGATTAACCCTAAAAATTGAAAATGTATCGGAGTTTTCCCGACGTTTCGAGGCGATAGTTTCGCGCAGCCTTGCAGGCAAACCTCAGGTGCAGACCATCGACGTAGATGCACGCATTGCCCTGCATGAAATCAACTCTCGTTTTTACAGAATTTTAAGACAATTTGAGCCCTATGGGCCCCACAATCCAATGCCGGTGTTTTTAAGTGAGGATGTAATTGATGCCGGGACCAGCCGCCTGGTTGGGAAAGCTGGCGAGCACATCAAGCTCGATTTGATGGAACCCGACGACTCCTCAGCGGTGTATGCGGGTATTGCATTTAATATGTCCGAAAAATTTCCTTCCATTAAATCGGGGCTTCCCTTCGATCTTTGCTATTCCGTGGCAATCAATGAATTCAGGGGTAAGGCCAATCTTCAGTTGTATGTCCGCGACATCAATACCCACGACCTGTAACACCAACATTTTTCCCAAACCAAAATTCATTACCCTATATACTGTGTACGCCAGCTCTTAGG
>CAYGIQ010000082.1:0-12426 GCA_964349885.1 uncultured Prolixibacteraceae bacterium
GTTAATGGCCCGACGCATTGTGCGGCAATTCAAGCCAGATCTGGCCATTGGCGTGGGGGGTTATGCCAGTGGGCCGCTGCTCAAGGCCGCTGCCACCTACAAAGTGCCAACCCTTATTCAAGAGCAGAACTCCTACGCCGGCCTCACCAATAAACTGCTGGGTAAAAAGGCAGCTGCCATCTGTGTTGCCTACGAGGGAATGGAGCGCTTCTTCCCCAAAGAGAAACTTATAATTACCGGCAATCCTGTCAGGCCAAGCCTACTGGAACCCTCCATAAGCAAAAAAGAGGCACGACTTCAATATGGGCTAAGCGACTTTAGTATGGTAGTATTGATTACAGGTGGCAGCCTTGGGGCCCGTACCATCAACAATGCGATTCTGCGCAATCTAGAGATCCTCGGGCGGATGGATGTAGCTTTTATCTGGCAAACAGGTTCGTATTATTACGGAGAGATGACCGAAAAAACTAGGGATAACCTCCCTGGCAACGTGCAGATTCACAAATTCCTGAACAATATGGATACGGCATACCGAGCTTCGGATGTGGTGATTTCCAGAGCGGGCGCAAGCACCCTGAGCGAACTTTGTTTGGCAGGACTTCCGGCAATACTGGTACCCTCGCCCAACGTGGCCGAAGACCACCAGACCCGAAATGCCGAGGCACTTTCCCGGAAATCGGCTGCCATACTCGTACCCGACCAAAATCTCGAACAAGAACTGGTGCCAATCCTTACCAGTTTGCTTGCCAACAAGGGGCAATTGGACCAACTAAGCCTAAACATTCGGCAGCTTGCAAAACCCAACGCTACCTCCGATATTGTGGAGGTGGCTACCACACTTTTGAAACGATGAAAGCATTCGATAACATATCAACTGTTTATTTTCTGGGCATCGGAGGCATTGGCATGAGCGCCCTGGCTCGCTATTTCAAGCACATGAAGTGCATTGTGGCAGGCTACGACCGCACTCCAACCGAACTTACCCGCGAGTTGGAATCTGAAGGGATTGAGGTGCACTACCACGACAAAGGGGCAGCAGTAGCCCAACAGCTCGACCAACCCGAAAATACTCTGGTGGTATGGACACCCGCCATTCCGGGCGACCATCAGGAATTGAACTGGATAAGGGACCACGGTTATGAGCTGTGGAAAAGATCGCGGGTACTGGGTTTTATTTGCGAGAACTACCCAACGCTTGCGGTAGCCGGAACGCATGGTAAAACCACAGTATCGACCATGGTAACCTCCATCCTGAAAGCCACCCCTGCCGGCTGCGGTGCCATTTTGGGAGGCGTTTCCAGAAATTTTGGCACCAACCTGCTGCTTCCCGATAACCGGAATCAATGGATGGTAACCGAAGCCGACGAATACGACCGCTCCTTCCTGCAACTGAAGCCCGATATCGCCATCATAACCGCCATGGATGCCGATCACCTCGACATATATGGCGAGGTCGATGCCATGCAGGAGGCTTTTGTGCAGTTTGCCCGAAAAACCCGCAGCAATGGAAAACTGCTGGTCCATGAGCGCGTAGCACACCAACTCCGTGATAAATTGCCCGAAGGCGTGTCGATGCTAACCTATGCATTGGAGCCAGGCAGCGATTTTTACGCCACCGGCCTGACCCTCGATGAAAACTCACGATGCTACCGTTTCCGGTTAATGACCCCAGCCGGCGAAACCCCCGAAATAGAAATGGCCTATCCTGGTATCGTGAATGTCGAAAATGGGGTAGCAGCCGGAGCCGCGTCGTGGCTTGCAGGAGCCGCCCTGGAAGCAATTAAAGCAGGACTTGAAGGATATTTGGGGGTGCGGAGACGTTTCGACATCCGTTTCAAAGGACTAAAAACAATTTACATCGACGACTACGCCCACCACCCCGAAGAGCTCCGGGCCTTTATAGGATCGGTGAAACTCCTCTACCCCGGACGTCGCATTACGGGAATATTTCAGCCCCACCTCTTTACGCGTACCCGCGATTTCATCGATGAATTTGCCCGTAGTTTGGAGTTGTGTGACCAGATTGCCCTGCTGCCCATCTATCCGGCACGTGAGCTTCCTATTCCGGGAATCACATCGGAACTCCTGTTTGGAAAGATCCGTTCGAAACAGAAACAGATGCTCGAAAAATCAGATATTGCCAACTACATTACAGCGCAGCAACCAGAAGTGTTACTCACGATGGGAGCCGGCGACATAGATACTTATGTACAACCCATTACCATGATGCTGGCCGATGCGGAGAAAAATTAAAATATTGCTCCACTTAACAGCATGGTTGCTGCTAATCGCCTTTGTGGTGGCTACCTTTGCCTTTTCGGTATCCGAAACAGCCGATGTTGTCTGCCATGAGATTGAAATCAGGTACTCGGGAAAATCTCCGGTAGCTTTGCCGTCTGCCACCATTATGCGATTGGTTCGCACAACCGATAAAGAACCTGAAGGAAAGCGGCTGCAGAGCGTCAATGCCGAGTTGATTGAACGTGAAGTGGCCAAACACCCCAGTATAGAAAAAGCAAGTATATACAAGATGGTTACCCGCAACCCAGAGGGCTACCGCGGGATCCTTTCGGTCAGGATAAAGCACCGAACCCCTTTATTGAGGGTGATTACCAGCGAAGGTAGTTACTATATGGACAGTGAGGGAAATCGGTTCCCCACGGCACCCGGCACCTCAGCAAGTGTAGTACTGGTAACCGGCAATGCCAACGAAGACGTGGTGCGAAACGATCTCATTCCGATGATACTGTTCATTCAAAAAAACGAGGTGTGGGCAGCTCAGATAAAACAGATCCACGTGGGTCGCAACAACGAATTGCTGCTCACCCCGCTGGTTGGCGACCAGCTCATTGAGTTCGGAACAGCAACCGACTTTCGTGAAAAATTTCGCAACCTGATGGCTTTTTATGAACAGGTACTGGCCAACAACCGATGGCAGCAGTACGAGCGCATCAATCTCAAATTTAAAGGACAGGTAATAGCAAAAAAACGATAACCTATGGCTTCGAAGAATGGAATTGCAGTAGTAATTGATATTGGAACTTCCCAGATACGGGGAGTAGTTGCCACAACAGCAGAGGGCGGCAAGATAGAAATTCTGGCCTTTGGGGCGACTCCTTCAGCCGGAATCAAACGGGGGCTTGTGGTCAATATCGAGGAGTTCTCGACAGCTTTGCGCACGTTGGTTGGCCGACTGGAAGAGAAAGCAGAGATCGACATCGCTGTCGTTGATGTGTCCATTGCAGGTCAGTTAATACAGACCCGTGTATTCGACGGAATCAGGTATACAGGAAATACGGGCATTGTTGCACAATCCGACATCGACTATCTGCTCAATGAGGCAAAAAATATGCCCATTGAACCCGGGCACAAAATCTACCATATCTTCCCTCAGCACTATACCATCGATGACGATTCCGACATCAGGGTGCCGGTAGGTCATGCAGGGCGAAAAGTAAATGCGCGGTTCAAATTGCTTACCGCTCCCCGTCAGTACGAAGACAACCTAAAGATGGCCCTCACGAAGTGCGGACTTAATCTGGGCCAGTGTATTCTGTCGCCCGTGGCCATTGCGCAAGTCGCAGCCACCTTCGACGAGAAAGAGGCTGGGGTGGCCCTGGTCGACATGGGTGCAGGCAACACCAAAATTTCGGTGTTTGTTGATGGAAATTACACCCATGCCGCTGTAATTCCTTTTGCCGGGGAGGCAGTTACCCGCGATATCCGCGAAGGCTGTGCCATTTTGCCACGCTTTGCCGAGCAGTTAAAAGTGCAGTATGGTCAAGCGTTGGGCGATTTTGCCGAAGAAGAAAAGGTGGTGACCATTGCCGGTGGAAACGGTTGGGAATCGAAAGAGATCTCTTTTAAAAGCTTGGCCTACATCATTCAGGCACGACTTGAGGAGATTATCGACATTGTTTTTCAGCAGATTGAAAAATCGGGGTTGTTGGAGCATGCCCATCAGGGCATCATACTCACAGGAGGAACTTCGAACCTAAAAAATATTCTTCAGATACTGAAATTCAGAACCGGAATGGACGCCCGGCTGGGAAGTGCTGAAATCAGGATACAAGCCCCAAAGGAACTCGACAAAAGAGCGTACCTTACCGCCCTTGGGATGCTAAAAATCGTACTGTCGCCTACCGCACAGCCACGAAACCAGCCTGCCAAAAAGGAGAAAAGCAGTCTGCTCAACTCCATTACCGATAGGATTACCAAACAGATCGATATCATCTTTTCAGAAGAAGACAGAACCCTGTAACATCTAAAAGCTTGAAGCTATGGCCGATGAATTAGTAAATTTCAATTTCTCGAGATCTACCTCCTCCATTATTAAGGTTATCGGAGTAGGAGGCGGAGGCTGCAACGCGGTTAACCATATGTTTGAAGAGGGCATCACCGATGTCGATTTTATCGTATGCAATACCGACGGACAGGCACTCGAAAACAGCAAAGTTCCGGTAAAGATTCAGCTAGGTGTTACCCTTACTGAAGGTCGCGGAGCTGGCAACCGACCAGAAATGGGGGAACAGGCTGCACTCGAAAATTACGACGACCTCAGAGCAGTGCTCGAAGACAATACCCGAATGCTGTTCATAACTGCCGGCATGGGGGGAGGAACTGGCACCGGAGCCGCACCCATCATTGCCCAACTGGCGCACGAGCTGGGTATTCTCACCATTGCGGTGGTTACCATTCCGTCGCCAGCCGAAGGTCAGAAGCGACACCAGCAGGCATTGGAGGGCATTAGAAAACTCAATACACTGGTCGACAGCATGCTGATAGTTAGCAACCAGCGGTTGCACATGATGTATGGCGAACTGCCGGCCCGAAAGGCATTCAAACTCGCCGACAGCGTAGTTATGACAGCAGTTAAAGGGGTTGCTGAGATCATTACCCTCCACGGCAACATCAACATCGACTTTGCCGATGTATTTACCGTAATGCACGAGAGCCGCGTCTTTATAATGGGTACTGGGTTTGCATCGGGAGAAGATCGCGCCATGAACGCGGTGAAAAGTGCCCTGCGCTCGCCCCTCTTAGACAATCAGGAGATTAAGGGAACGAAAAACATTTTGCTCAACATTATATCGGGCAGCGAGGAGATCACCATAGGCGAGATTGGTGAAATTATTGAATACCTGCAGATGGAGGCCGGACAAGAAGCCGACATTATCTGGGGGAATGGCTTTGATAAATCGATGGGCGATCAGATCAGTGTAACCATACTTTGCACCGGATTCCGCAATGCAGCCGATTATCTCGATGCCAACGAAAGAAAAGAGGTCTTGCACTACAAGCTCGGACCCAACGCCGGGGCATCGCTAGCAGCCGTGCCTCAACAGAGGCCAGCCACACCCGAACCAATGGCGGTAATGGAAACCGAAAGTCAGGTAGTGTCCGAACCCTCGATGCAGGAATATGCCTTTAGAGAAGATCCGTCTCCCCTTGGGCATGAGGTTCCTGAGGAGCCAGCGGGAGTGTCGACCTTGACCAACGAGGAAGAGGAGCCTCTGGTACTTGAATTTAACATTGAGGAGGAACCCTATAATGAGCGTGAGGCAGCCCCAAAAACCATGAATCGCGTACCAGTTCCTTCGATGCTGAGGGGACGAAGGAAACAACCCCGGCAAAAATCCATAACCGACAAGATAGATACCAACATCGACAATTGGTTTGAGCGGAGCTTTAAAAAATTCTTCGACGACGACGATCAGTCGCTGTAAACAGAGAAGTAAATACGCATTGAAGTTAAGAACCTTTGATCAAAAGCATATGAACAGTGAGATTGTAAATTTCCAGTTTGAAAAGAAGCCGGGTGCCATCATCAAGGTTATCGGCGTTGGCGGAGGCGGAGGGAATGCCGTTAACCATATGTTCCGACAGGGCATAAGGGATGTCGACTTTATCGTCTGCAACACCGATGCACAAGCCCTTGGAAACAGTCCGGTACCCTCCAAAGTACACCTCGGAAGTTCGCTCACCGAAGGTCGTGGTGCCGGTAACAAACCTGAAATCGGGCGCCAAGCTGCGGCCGAAAACATCGAAGATGTTAAAAAGGCCCTCGGAACACCAACCAAAATGGTCTTCATTACCGCCGGAATGGGCGGTGGAACCGGTACCGGCGGAGCACCCGTGGTCGCAAAACTGTGCCGCGAGCTGGGCTACCTTACCGTGGGCATCGTTACCATACCGTTCCGCAACGAAGGAAAGAGGCGCATAGCACAAGCCATAGAGGGAATCCAGGAGATGGAGCAGTATGTCGACGCACTGCTGGTCATCAACAACGAACGCATCCGCGAAATGTACGGCGATTTTGCCATCTCTCAGGCATTTGCAAGGGCCGACGATGTTCTGGCCACCGCGGCCAGAGGCATCGCCGAGATCATTACAGTTCCCGGTTACATCAATGTCGATTTTGCCGACGTTGAGACGGTTATGCGCCAAAGTGGTGTTTCCATTATGGGAACCGGACAGGCAACGGGAGCAAACCGGGCCATCGAGGCCGTTGAGCGGGCACTCAACTCACCGCTGCTCAACAACAACAACATACAGGGAGCCCGCAACATTCTGCTTAATGTAACTTCGGGGGCGACCGATGTAACCATGGATGAGATTGGTCAGATCATCGATTTTATTCAGACACGGGCCGGTTACGAGGCCGATCTTATCTGGGGCAACGGCATGGATGAGAGCCTGGGCGATCAGATTTCAGTCACCGTTATCGCCACTGGATTCAGCACCAGCTCCATCCCTGAAATTCTCACGACAAAGCCAATCGCCACCGAACGTTTTGAACTGCACAACGATCCAAAAGCCACCAACTACCCGCCCAAAATTGGCGATCGGAAAGAAGTCGCCGACGAGCCTCATAAGAATGCAACCTTTGATATCAATACAGTAGTTCCCAAAAAGCAACCCTACGATGCACTTTACGGCGCGCCAAAAGCCGATAAACCCGGAAATGAAACCCCACTGCAAAGGATTTCGCTCGATACCGGCCATATGAGCGACGAGGAGGTAGAAAACTGGGAGAATGAACCAGCTTACCTGCGAAAACAGAAAACACTCAATGGTCAGCCCAAAAACCATGAAATTTCTGACTATACCCTTTCGAAAGATACAAAAAAGAAGGTAGTGTTGAGGGAAAACAATCCCTATCTGCACAAAAATATTGATTAACCCATTGAAGCCATGACCCTGTTTGAACAAATTAACGAAGATCTGAAAAGTGCCATGAAGGCACGTGAAAAAGTTCGGCTCGAAGCAATTCGCAACCTGAAAAAATTGATGCTCGAAGCCAGGGCTGCCAAAGGCGCTGGTACCGAACTCACCGACGAAGAATCGCTGAAGTTGATCCAAAAACTGGTGAAGCAGGGCAAAGACAGTGCCGAATTGTACCAGCAGCAGAACCGGAATGATTTGGCCGAAGAGGAGTTGGCCCAGATTGCCACCCTTGCAAGCTATCTCCCGAAACCCCTCACCTCAGAAGAGCTTAAGTCAGCCATAGAAGCCATAATCGCCAAAACCGGAGCCGAATCCATAAAAGACATGGGCCGGGTAATGGGTGCCGCCTCGTCCGAACTTGCCGGCAAAGCCGATGGTAAGGATATCGCAGCTATGGTTCGGACGCTGCTCTCCTAAAAGCACATACCCGCCCACTGAAATCTGTTGCCTCTGGCAAAATTGTAGCATAAATAAAAGGCCGGATACCACTATAATATTGAAAATTGTTATCTTCGTGCCTTAATTTTTGCATCCAATTTTCTAACAGAAATATTTGTAAATCAATGGCAACGTTACAGAAAATCAGAACCCAAGGTGGATTGCTTGTGGCTATCGTTATCGGTCTTGCACTGGTGGCATTTATCCTAGGCGACCTGTTTCAGTCGGGTACTTCCATGTTCACTCCAGGAAGGCTCGAAGTAGGTAGCATCAAGGGAGAAAGCGTACAATATCCTGAATATCAAAACAAAATAGAGCAACTTGCTGAAATCTACCGATCCAACACCGGGGTTTCGCAGCTCGACGATGATACCTGGTTCCAGGTACGCGAACAGACCTGGGAAGGTATGGTCCGCGAAAAAATAATGGGCGATGTGTATGCGTCTACCGGCATTCAGGTTTCGGCCGAGGAGATGCTCGATATGATTCAAGGCAACAACATCCATCCCATAGTTTTACAGATCTTCTCGAACCCCAATACAGGAGAATTCGACCGGGCAGCTGTTGTGAACTTTGTGCGCAACCTCGAATTTGGCGTTGCACCCGAACAAAGAAACTACTGGCTCTATCTTGAGCAGCAGATTATTTCGGAGCGGCTTCAGACCAAATATAGCAACCTCGTTTCAAAGGCACTCTATGTGCCCGCCAAGGAAGCCGAACGCAATTTTCAATTTACCAACCGCAACGCCTCGATCGAATATATTGCGCTTCCACACAGCACAATTGCCGACAGTGAAATTGAATTTACCGATCGGGAACTTCGGGATTACTACACCAAAAACAGTGACCTATACAAAGTTGATGAAAACAGAACCATCGAGTATGTAGCTTTTGAGGTTAAACCTACACAAGCCGACTTCGGTGCAGCCGAACGATGGATCAACGAAATAAAATCCGAATTTGAAGCCAACGAAGAGAATATTCAGTTTGTAAATTCCAACTCCGATGTAAGTTTTGTCGACCTTTGGTACAAACAGGTTAACCTCGACAACAACCTCGCAGAATGGATTTTCAGCGAAGGCGCCTCACTCAACCTGGTGTATGGACCCTACTTTGAAGACAACGCCTACAAACTGGCCAAACTACACGCCGACCAACTCATGCCCGACTCAGTGCAGGCACGTCACATTCTTCTGCCCGTTACTACCATGGAAGAGATGGAAGCTGCACAAACACTGGCCGACAGTCTTAAAACCCTTATTGAAGGTGGAGCCGATTTTGCATCCTTGGCCCGCCTCTACTCTACCGATACCGGATCGGCAATTGCCGGTGGCGATTTAGGCTGGTTTGGACGCGGTATGATGGTAAAACCTTTTGAAGATGCTGCATTTGGCAACGCCGTTAATGCAGTGAGCGTTGTACCTACCCAGTTTGGTCTTCACATTGTTCAGACCACCCGCAGGGGAGGCTTAAGCCGTCAGGTTCAGGTAGCCGTTTTGGAACGTATTGTAACCCCAAGTACCCAGACATACCAATCGGTTTATGCCCAGGCAAGCCGGTTTGCCAGCGAAAATACAAACAGCGACAAGTTCAATGCCGCCATCGAAGCCGAATCGCTGACCAAGCGTCAGGCTACTGTTCGCGAAAACGACCGCTTTATCGCAGGACTAGAAACACCGCGTGGTTTAATCAGGGCAGCGTATGAAGCAAAAGTTAATGCAGTGCTTAGAAACAACGATAACTCTCCAATTTTCGAACTCGGCGACAACTTTGTGGTTGCCATCCTTGCAAGTGCGGTCGAAGAAGGTGTTGCACCTTTCGAATCGGTGCGCACAAGCATTGAATTGGCTATCGAGAAGGAGAAGAAGGCAGACATACTGGTAAATAGGATGCAGACTGCCGCGGCCGGGAAAAACGATTTATACTCGATTGCATCAGCCTTGGCTGCCAGTGTAAATATGGCTACCGATGTCAATTTTGGCTCGTCGGTAATCAGTGGAATTGGCACCGAGCCAGCAGTGGTAGGAGCAGCAGCAACGCTGCCTGCCTACACCATTTCGGCGCCGGTAAAAGGCAACAACGGAGTATATCTGGTGCGGGTTACCTCTGTAAGCGAGATCCCCGGGAACACCGCAGAGTTGGAAAAACAGCGGTTGCTTCAGAATATGGCTTTCAGAGCCAACTTCGAAGCCTACCAAGCCCAGCGCGAAGACGTTGAGGTTGTCGATAAAAGAAGCAGATTTTATTAATTACAATATTTACATCCAGAAAAGCCGTTCCCTCACAAGGAGCGGCTTTTTTTTGTTTGCAGCTAAAGAAAACTTTGTGCGGTGCTATTTTTCGAGCAGGAACATACAACCGGAGGGTACTGACCAAATCCCAGCAACAATGTTTGTATTAAGCCACAGATGCCCATAGCACTCCTTAGTGAGGATTGTGCATTAAAATCAGTGTTTGATGGAAGGGGTAATAGAAATTGAACAACCAGCTAAGTGAAAACTTCCACGGATCAGATAAGCGGGTGATGGAAGGAGTAACGTTGGCCGATTTCCGCAAATCGTGTTAAGGGCAACTCCTATTTAGAGGGCACATCGAGCAAAGTAAGATAAACCAGTTCGATTTTGGTCAAAGTCGCCTTCAATACCTTGAAATGGAACCGGCCAATGGTAATCTCAGCATTCACCTTGGGAATGCTCTCGTAGGAGTTAAGGATGAATCCTGCAAGGGTTTCATACTCCTCCCCTTCAGGCAGGTCGAGCCGGTACTTTTCGTTGATGAGATCGATATCAAACCGCCCCGAAAAGATATATTCACGTTCGTTGATACGCTTCTCCACAAAGGCTGCAGTGTCGTGTTCATCTTCAATTTCGCCAAAAATTTCTTCCAGTATGTCTTCGCTGGTAACAAGTCCTGCTATACCGCCAAACTCATCGACGACCAGCGCAATACTCCGGTGATCACGAATAAACCGGCTCAACAACTTGTTGGCCGCCATTGTTTCGGGCACAATCAATACATTTTTCAGAAACGGACGAATGTTACGTGCCTTCTGAAATATGGAAGAAGAGTGCGCATACCCCAGCACATTGTCGGGATTCTCTTCATAAATAAGTATTCGCGAAAACCCAGTCTCAACAAATTTCTGCCGTAAGGTATCCACATCAGCATTTACCTCGAGCATTACAATTTCGTTGCGGGGAACCATTATTTCGCGCAACTTCACCTTAGAGAAGTCAAGAGCGTTCCGTATCAATTTAACCTCCTTCTCAACCAGCCGGTTTTCGCTTACGTGCTGCGCTTCGTTTTCGCGGATAAAGTTATCCAGATCAATCCGACTGAAAACCTTACTTTCGGCAGCCGATATTTCCTGAGCACCCAGAAACCGGCTCAGCAGAAAATCGATCACCATCATAACAAAACGGGTCAGTGGATAGAACAGTAGGTGAAACAAAGCCAGAGGCAGCGAAAACACCTTCATAAGGGCATTGGGAAACAATCGGAAAAGGGTTTTCGGTAAAAATTCGGCCAAGAACAAGATAATGAGGGTCGAAATGGCCGTTTGCAAGACCAACAATACCACGACGGAGTCGATGTAAACCAGCAGAGCAGGTTCGAGCAATTTGGCAAAGGCGATACCATAGATTACCAATGCTATATTGTTGCCAATAAGCATAGTAGCGATAAAATGTCCGGCATCGTGGGTTACCATTCGAAGCAGCCCCGAATTGAATGGCGACGATTGTCGGTCGAGTTCCAATCGCAGTTTATTGGAAGAAACAAAAGCGATTTCCATACCCGAGAAGAAGGCCGACAGCAGGAGGGTGATGAGTATGGTAATAGTGAGCATCATCGGGTTGGATTGAGGTTCATGTCAGGAAATTCCCGCACAGGGAGCTGCTGGTTGAGCTCGCCTGATGGTTCGGCCGACGCTCCCGAGGGTTGCGAAGCGACGTCGACGTAAATGGTGCCTCTGGGTTTGAGGATTACCCAATTTTGCATCGATTGGTCCGATTCAAACCCCGTGCCCGTTATAATTTGATCGGGGCGCACAATACGCACAAACTCGTCGGTGTAGATTTTTCCACCCTGCTCATCCCAAAACAGTACTTCCGTTTTCAACGTATCGCCGGCCGTGTTTACCGCCACTACCTCGTTCCTCGCCTCCCAACGCTTCTCTCTCAGATATTGCCGAGCATAACGAGCGGTAATGTTCGATACCACCTGTTGGTTTCCATCGTATTTTAGCAATACTATACCTTGTGGGAATTCGGCAAACGACTGACCATCGGAGTCGAACTGTTTAAGTTCGGGAGTTCGAAGATGAAATCGAACAATTCCAGAATCGGTATAAGTAGTTTCGAAATTGAATGCATGCACTACTGGTAAAGCCTCGGCAGCACTAAAGGCCTTTATGGTTTCGATGTCGTTCTCGCAAGCCATAAAAAGCAAAGCAGCACCGCAAAGCAGCGCTGCATTGATGGTATGCAAAATTCTTTTTCGAATATGGTTAAAAACGAACCTTCGTGGTTTCATTTATCCAACCTTTAACAGTATAGTTGCTGCCTTCCATAATGCTCAGGAAGAAAGCAGCCTCCTTGTTCGGAAAGTAGTTCCGATAGATGTTGATGCGCTGCGAAGCTTCAGCAACACATTCGTCACCAGAACGGGATTTGGTGAAATAATCGACCGCTACCCAAAATATTGCCGACTTTTCGAAATCGTCGCCGCTGAATGACCGACTGGCCGCGATATAAATATCAC
>CAYGIQ010000083.1:0-12403 GCA_964349885.1 uncultured Prolixibacteraceae bacterium
ACATAAAAATTTGTATTCATAGAATTGAATTATTTGTAGTTCAGTTGAGGAATATTATATACTAGACCGAGGTTTACCAATAATACCTTCCCAATGTTTATCAATGCTTTATGTTTTAGATTATCAATTTATTCCACATTGAAATTGAACGATCCCGAAGGAAGCTGATAGCTGCTTAGATTGCCCGACTTCCTTAACAGCTTGGCATTATTGCTGCCACTTGGGTAGGCTGTGTTGTCGGTAATTTTCGATCCATTTAGTTCCAGAATGGCTGTACTGCCGGGTGGTATGGTTACCCGGTATTGAATTGTTTCGTTTGCCCTTTGCCACGATGATACAATGGCGCCAAACGGACTGTTATGACTGGCTTCAAAATGTTCCAACCCCTCTACAAAATTGGGCTTCAGTTGTATCCGCTTAAATCCGGGGTAGGCTTCGTCGGGGAATATACCGCCCAGCGCTTTATAATACCAGGCATTGATCTCGCCAAACATGATATGGTTCATCGATATATCGCGCGTAGCATCTAAGGGCCAGTTTTCCATAAAAGTGGTCGCCCCGTTCACAATCCAGTGCCCCCACGAAGGGTAACTCTCCTGAGATGCAACTTCGTAGGCCAACTGTGGGAGGCCATTCTCACTCAGAGCATTTAATATGGTTTTGGTGCCCAGCAACCCAACATCGATGTGCTTGTTGTCGGCAATAACCCGCAGTGCAAGATTGTCGGCTACTTTTTGTCTCAACCCATCAGGTACAAGGCCCCAATGCAGGGCTACGCTCAATTCGGTCTGCAGGCCCGATCCGTAAATTCCTGTAGAGCGGTTTAGGTATTTCTCATTGATGGCCGTCTTGATGTTTTCTGCAAGGGTTGCATAATACAGGGCATCTTCTTCTTTTCCAAGTAACTTTGCCGATTTGGTCAGAATGGTAGCATCAACATAAAAGTAGGTTGAAGAGGTGAACTCCCTTGGTGTAACCGATTTTACCGGCACCCAGTCGCCCAAGCCCCAGTCGGTAATGTATTCGGGACTCTGAGAGGCGATATAATCTACGTACCTTTTAAGGTTGTCGTAGGTCCTCTCCAGCAACCGGATATCGCCGTAAAAAAGATAAATGTTCCACGGAATTATCGCAATGGTGCTCGTCCAATCGGGTCCGTTGGCCCAATGGTATCCCCAACCACCTGTTGGAATAATGGCAGGAAGTATGCCGTTGGGCTGCTGTTCATCCTGATGATCGGCCAACCACTTCTCATAAACGGTAATTCCCTCAAAATTATAGAGTCCAGTTTCGATGGCGATATGTGCATCGCCCGTCCATCCATTCTTTTCCCGCTGTGGGCAATCGGTTGGGAAGCCAAAAAGATTGGATAGGTAGGAAGCATTGGCCGCTTTCCAAATTTTATTCAGAGTTGGGTTCGAGGCATGTATGTTTCCAATTTGGGGAACATCGCTGTGCTGAAAGTATGCTACCAAACTCTCGGATTTTAAATCGATGGGCGTGCTGCTCGAAACTTCTACATACTGAAATCCTTTGTAGTTAAAGCGTGGCATAAATGTTTCTGTACCTTTTCCGGCAAGGATAAAAATGTCGGTTTGAAATGGGTCACTGTCGTCAACTGGCCGATAATGCACATCGATGTTTGACATATCTACCCGGCCATTTGCATAGATCCGTTCGCCGTGTTTCATCCGAAGAATGGTGCCTTCGGGTCCTGAAGCCGAAATACGGGATACTCCCGACATGTTCTGGCCAAAGTTGAAAACCCACAGGGTGTCGTTGAGCTGAGTAAAATTGATTGCTTTGTATTCCTTTACGTTGCGAATGGGGTGCAATGCCTGCGCCACTATATTTTGTGATGGTGCACTTGTGGGGAGTGCATTCTTCCAAGATGTGTGGTCGAATCCCGGACGATCCCAGTTGGGAATCTCGAGGCGGGCATCGTAATGTTCGGCAGTGTAGATGCTATTGAAGACAACAGGACTGAGTGCCGTTTTCCAAGATTGGTCGCTCGAAACTATCTCTTGGCTTCCATCGGTATAGGTTATGCGGAGGTCGAGGCAAAATTTAGGTCGGGCTCTCCAAGGAGCCTGATCAAAATTCCAAACGGCCATCGATTGATGGTTGTACCACCCATTGCCCAATAAGACGCCCAATACATTGTTGCCATCTCGAAGGTGTTTTGTTACATCGTAGGTAACGTAGAGATTCCGGCGGTCGAATCGGGTATACATCGGATCGAGTCGGTGGTCGCCGATCCGAATTCCGTTAATTGTCAGCTCATACAGTCCTGCCGCTGCAATGTAAACCCGGGCGCTGGCTACTGTTTTTTGCAAGTCGATGCCCTTCGCGAAATAGGGAGCAGGCTTAATATGGTAGTTGTGTGTATCGGTAATCCATTTGCCCTGCCAGTTGGCAGGTTGCATCATTCCGGTTTCGAACCAGGCGGTCTCCGACCATCCACTCCAATCTTTTTTAGAATTCCCCATCTTAATCCTCCAGTAGTAACGTGTAAAGGGAGAAAGTTCAGGACCATTGTATACCATAATGAAATTGGTGACAGCATTGGGGCCCGATGACCAAATGGGATCGACTGATTGGTGGAATGGTTGTGTAGCAACCTCAATCCAAGCGTCGCTATACTCCTCGTAAGCATCGTTTAAGGCGAGTTGCCAGGTAAAACGAGGTGCGGCTTCATCAATACCCAGAGGGTTAATGAGGTGCTCTGTTTTAAGCTGAATGGGATTACCAAAGACCGCAATCGGCATCAATAAGGCGAATAGCCAAGTTTTCAATATTTTACGGATCATACTAGTGGTTGTGAATGTTGTTACTCTGGGAGTGGCTCCCAAAGGCTAATGTAGTCTATTTTACTGAAAAACAGAGTTTGGTTTTCGGGAATCAAGGTGGAATTCCAGTCGGTAGCCACACGCTGCAATACGCTGACTAAGAGTTACAGGCTGATCTGCCAATTTAATTGCCACCAAAAGGTGTGCTTTGTGTTGGGCGAAAGGATGGCTCCTATCCTGTAATCGAGGCCATATTCTAAACGGTGTCTGTCGGAAAACTGATACCCGGTAACCGCAACAAATCTGTTTTCAAGATCATAGGCGCTGTTTTGCAGCTTCTGCAGAACTTCGTTGGTGATTTTCCAATAAAACTCTCGGTCATCTATCGAAAGTCCGCTGAAAGGAAGCTCTGTTCCAAGCCTGTATCGCAATCGGTATTCGGTGTTCTCGACTGCACTGAAAGTTTGATCGGCCGATATTCGGTGGTAAAATAAAAGAGAACGGATAGAGGATGCAACGCTGTATTGTTGAATTGCACGATGATAGATCAATCCGTTTCTGGTACGCAACATATACCCCGCACCAGCTGTGCCTGAAACTCCAACCTTACGGGTAGGAATTACCAGAAAATCAGTGAGCACATTGCTGTAATTACCTGTAAATCCCGATCCAAAAAAGCCGGATATAAGTTGTTGTCTGCTTTCCAATCGCAAGGTTACCCTCCATTGGTCGGTAATTTTGGTGGTCAGTCCTATCAAGGGAAGCACTCCTGATGAATAGGTCTGCTGCGCAAATAAAGTATGGGCACTGGTGCAGGTAAACACAGCTATAATAAGCAAAATACGCGGGGAGAAGATCTTGCTCATACTAAAATTCAAAAAAGGGAAGTATGGTAATGATTTCTTCGATTCTCAGCAACTCCCCCTGCTCAGAGATAAGAATCTCATATTGTCGGTTATCATCGCTCGATTTGCCTTCGATGATGATCTCGAAGTTGGCCTCATGCAGATAATGGGCAATATCTTTGGCCACCATTTGGTGTATCGAAGGGATGCAGAACTGGGCTTGCACCCGAACAATTCGATGCTGAATAAACATTGAATCGAGCGAATCTGTGGTTTTCACTCTAATTTCAGCAGGTATCTCCAACCAACGGATTTCAACCTCTAGGTCGTTGAAATTTCCAGACGAGTCGAAGTCGATGGAGTAAAGTCGTCGTTTGTACCTAACCTTTGCTTCAATGGTCTTGGAGTGTTCCCTTTGGTTGATATACCATCTAACCTCACGCTTAAATGGAAAACTGGCAACGAAATCAAGCGATTGCTGCGGAACTACTTGTGGTTTGATGCGGTACTCCCGTTCAAATTTAGTCTGACCGGTAACTTCGCCTGGTTGTATGGCATAGAGCAGCATTGTCATTGAAAATACTGCTATTGTAAGCAATTGTGCTGGCATGCCGGTCATATTCTATTCGGGTAGTTGCGTTGGATAAAGTGAATCGCTCAAAAATAAGAATTTTTTTTACTTATATCGAATTTACTTACCCATAAAAGGCGCTTATTCTGGGTTAAGTCTATTGTTCTCTTCGGTTTCATCATCCATAGCCGCCAGATCCCATGCATAGTCGGTATCGTGTATCGAAAACGACTTTTCGGTCTGAAGCATCTCTTCCAACTGTTCAGAAAAGCGTCGGGTCTCCTGCATGAAACGCTGCTCATCTTCGAGCCAGTGCTGATACAATTCATGCTGTACATCGTCTTCGTGGTGTTTAAAAGTACGTGCCGAACGGAATGCCTGATATTGGCTGAAACCAAGGTAATGCAAAATTTTGGCGCCCAGCTCAACTGCCGAATTGTAAGTTTCACGCTGCACCATGGTATATCCTAATTTGTAAAATTCAAAAGCGTGAATGGTGTCGCGTGCCCGTGCTGCAATTCTTAACTTGGGATATGTCTTCTTGAGGTAGCCGGCTATTTTAAGCGCATCGTCGTATTCTGCCATCGTTAGAATAAGCAATTTTGCATCTTTAATACCAGCTGCCTCCAGCATTTCTGGCCGGGTAATATCACCGTAATAGAGTTTGAATCCATATTTTCGCAAAACCTCGACGTTGGTCGGATTGGCATCCAGAATGGTAACTTTAAATCCATTGGCCATTAGCAAACGGCCTACGACCAATCCAAAACGCCCAAATCCTGCAATAATGATGTTGTTTCCGGTTTCAGGCACTTCATCGGGAATCTGATTGTTGCGTCTGCGAATGTAACGTGGCCGCAGCACTCTCTCATTGAACATGAGCAGCAGTGGGGCAATGGCCATACTTATAATGATAATGACCATAAGCATGGATGAGGTTTCTGGATCGAAAATCCGAATATGATCGCTAAACGAGATTAAAACAAAAGCAATTTCACCTACCTGTGCTAATGAAAGGGCAAATAGCATCTCCCTGCCATGCTTCAAATTGAACAATTTGGCGACGATCCACAAAATCGAAAATTTCAAAATTACGAGCAGCAATACAAATCCCAGAATGAGCAATGGCCGTTCGAAAAGCAGGGCAAAATTGATGCTTGCCCCAACTGAAATAAAAAAAAGACCCAGCAACAATCCCTTAAATGGCTCAATTGTAATTTCAAGTTCATGCCGATATTCATTATCTGCCAAAACAACACCTGCAATGAAGGTTCCCAATGCTGGGGAAAGCCCAGCAGCCGAGGTTCCTACTGCTGCTCCAATTACCAACAGCAGCGAAGATGCTGTAAATATCTCACGCATACCTGTTTGGGCGACATATCTAAAAATATGGGCAGCAAGAAAGCGACCAATCACGATAACGCCTACTCCAACTATCAAAATCAAAAGAATCTGAGAGACCCCCGAAAGGGCACCAAATCCAACAGGAGGATCAATTGCCCGGTCAGGTAGGTCAGCAATACCTCCTAACAATGCCAACAGGGGAAGGATCGCAAGCATCGGTATTACAGTTAAGTCTTGAAACAGGGTTACGGCAAGTGCCGATTTCCCCCCAGAGTTTTTCAATAACCCTTTCTCAGACAAACCCTGCAATACTACCGCAGTAGAGGAGTGGGCCATTATCATACCTATGGCAATGGCTTGGTGCAGCGGATAACCTACTATCCAACTCACGGTGCCAATGGCAGCGGTAGTGAGCAGTACCTGTGCGCTTCCCATTCCGAAAATGGTACGTCGCATTTTCCAAAGTACCGAAGGCTGCATCTGCAACCCAATCAAAAAAAGCATGAGCACCACGCCAAATTCAGCAAAGTGCATAATCTCCTGCTGATTGCCCACCCAGCCCATAACATAAGGTCCAATTACCACTCCCGCCAAAAGATACCCCAGAATTGAGCCAAGACCTATCTTCCTTGCCAGCGGAACCGTAATAACGGCAGCCAGCAAATAGATCAGGGCCAGTACAAAGAAGTCTTGACCATACATAGGCTTACAAAATTTCGTTCAGTTGGTTGGCCGAAAAGAGTTGCTCCGGTTTCAAGGTATTGTCCCTGAGGGAGGTAAGAGCTTGTTGGTACAGCCTGGCGAAATTTTGAATTTCGGTGTTGCTCAGGTTGTGGGTGTTGTGTACAACAAACGGTGGCAAATAATGCATACCACAAAGCAGTGCAGTTTGATGGTAGGGGATTAAAAACTGATTAATGGTGTAGTGATTTCTTCCCTCTTCACTGTATACATCAGCATCTCCCCCGGTGGTGATGCAATTCATAACCCACTTCCCATGCAAGTTTGTCCCGGTTTTCCCATAGGCAAAATTGTGTTCGAGTACAAGGTCGATCCACTCCTTGAGCAAAGCCGGCGCGCTATACCAGTAAAAGGGGTGATGCCATATTATGATCTGATGTTCCTGTAGTAGTTTTTGCTCCCTTCTAACATCAATGAAAAAATCTGGATACTTGTCATACAGATCGTTCACTTCCACTCCTCTTATGGTTTTGGCAGTGTCGATCAATGCGCGGTTTATCCGTGATTTGTGCATTGCCGGATGGGCAAAAATGATGAGAATTTTTTGCATGGTGTAAAAGAGGGAATTCGAAAAAACAGAAATTTATGGGCGCTTAAAGGTACTAAAATGGAATTTCGATTCCAACGATTCTCAATTTGGAGGCAACCATATGTGGTTTTAAAATATTGAAATACATTGGTTCATAATAAAAATTAATTTTCGAGAGCTGCCAATCGTTTGGCCATTCCTTCAAAAATAAAATAGTGAAAAGGCGAAACTAAATACCAATATGCACGACCTGCAATCCCCCTTGGGCGGAAAGTCGCTTCCTGTTTCAGATACCAGCCATCGGCCTGTTCTTCAATTTTAAACTCAAGCCATGCCTCCCCTGGAAGTTTCATTTCGGCGTATAGCAACAAGCGCATGTCTGCCTTGTCGGCCAGTAAAACACGCCAGAAGTCGAGTACATCTCCGGCGTTGATGTCATCGGGATTGGTTCTCCCACGCCGCAACCCTGTGCCACCCAGCATTCTGTCGATGATGCCCCGTATCGTCCATAGAAAATTGGCATACAACCAGCCATTCTCGCCCCCAATCGACCATATCCGTTCTCTTGTGCGATAGGGATCTCCATCGATTTTTACTTTTCGCAGATCCTTAAAGCACCCAAATATGGGTACGTTGGTGAATTTTTTTAACGAGGTTTCTGATGAGCTTGTAATCAATGAATCTTTCCAGCTCGAAACCACCATATTTTGCTCAATCTTTCCGAAAGCCCTCCGTATTGCCTTTCGGTAGGAGAGCAAATCGGGTTGTATGACTTTGCTGATGCTATTTTCGGTGCATACTACATCTACCTTCATACTATTCACCAAATTTACTGCCAGTTTATAGGAGGTTGAAGTAATGAAAAACAGCCAATAAGACGACAATCTAGGAGAAATGAAGGGCACTATGCCAATATAACGTCTAAGGTTTCTTACCTCGGCATATTGCCGCAGCATCTCGCGGTAGGTCAGAATTTCGGGACCGCCAATTTCATAACTTTGGTTCAATGTTTTTGGATGGAGCATTACACCTGTTAGGTAGTCAATCACATTGCGAATGGCGATCGGCTGACATTTTGAGTTGAGCCACCGCGGTGCAATAATGACTGGAAGTTTTTCAACAAGGTCTCGAATTATTTCGAACGAGGCACTTCCTGAACCTACAACTATTCCTGCCTTTAATACAGTGAGTGGAGTTTGGCTTTTCCTCAACTCCTGCTCTACCATTTTTCTCGATTGGAGATGTTTTGATAAAACCGGATTGTTGTCAATTCCGCCAAGGTAGATGATTTGTTTGGCCGCTGTGTCAGCCAATAGTTCAACAAAATTTCGGGCCGATTCAATTTCAAGTTCTCCGAAATTGTCAATGTTGTCCGACATGCTGTGAATGAGGTAGTAGGCCACGTCGATATCGACCGGGAATGAAGTGAATTTATCTGGAACCAGAAAATCGATTTCCATGATGGATATTCCTGGATGGTCGGCTTTGAAATGAAACCGTTGTTTGTCGCGCACACAGCATACAACATTGTGTCCCTGTTCCAGTAAAAGTGGAAGAAGTCTTTTCCCAATATAGCCATTGGCCCCTGTTAACAGTATTTTCATTTGCTAAAGCGGTTTTCCGGAAGTTGGATGGGGTAGGGCTAGCTGCAATAATGCGCCCCATATCAATTTCCTAATTTTTTTTTGAGTGATAATGAGCTCTATTTTTAAAATAGCCCAGACTCGGTTCCACTGAGGCACGATATTCAGGGTAGGGAGTTGTAATGGGCAACCAGTCGCACCAAATCTTCTTCGCGGTTGAATTTAATTTTGTTGTGCTTTAACCATGTGTCCATTTCCGACGATTTATCGTTCATAATCAGAAGAACCTCCCTTTTGCCTCCTACTTTTATGGCTGCGTCCTGACCAGCTTTCAGGAAATATTCATCACCCATCCGAAGGTAGGTGGGTGGTTTCGCTTCTTTGTATGGTTGGGGTGGTTCGGCCTGCCTGAGGGCTACTTTAGGTTTCACCAACAGTGACACCCTGCCAGATTCCGGAATCCTAAAAAATCCACGAAGCATGCGGTTGCCTGTGGTATAGGGAGTATACAAGTATAGGACATCTCCAATTTCAACACTTCGGATGATTTCAGGATGCGCCATTGCCAAAACATTACCGTCTTCTGCAATAAACTCCATTTCGTCGGTATAGATATTGAACCGCAACGGAACCCCTGTATAGGTTTGGTTGGTGGTAGTGAAAACTTTGCCCTCGGAAAATTCCGCCTGATCATAGGGAGTTCCGGCAATCATTTCAGTCCGGTCGAACATCCCTCTGCTAAGTTGGTTTGCCCTGTATTCCTTATAGAAATCGTTCAGCGTTAACTCTTGTTGGGTTTGCGCATTGGCTGCCGATGCTGCTGCCAGACAAAAAATAGCGATAAGCAAAACTCTGGCCATAATTGAATGTTTACGTTTTAGACATGGGTAAATTTAACTAAATTTCGACCCGAAATATTTTTCGTGAACCATAGTGCTAATTAGACAAGCCTGCATAAGGGTATCGAACTGTTTTCTACGAGAGGGGCACCTGCGGCAGCCATTATGAAATTGCAGTTGGAGTGTCGGAATCAACTCCTCATAATTATATTTTTTTCAGTATGGTTACAAGACGTAAATTTGTTGGACAATTGGCTGGGGGAGTTGCTGCAATTCCTTTTATATCAAATCGGGCTGTGGCAGGAATTTCGGAACAAAAATCTAATGGCCCTGTTGTGATTTCGACCTGGAATCATGGCGTGGAAGCCAATCGTGCGGCATGGGCTATTTTGAGTCATGGAGGTTGGGCGCTCGATGCGGTTGAGGCAGGCGTTCGGGTTACAGAGGCCGATCCTGATGTATTGTCGGTTGGATTTGGTGGTTTACCTGATAAGACGGGACGGGTTACCCTCGATGCCTGTATAATGGATGAAGCAGGAAGGGCTGGATCTGTTGCTTTCCTCGAAAATATTCTTCATCCCATTTCAGTTGCCCGCAAAGTAATGGAGGTTACGCCCCATGTAATGCTTGTAGGAAAAGGTGCTTTCAGCTTTGCGATTGAACAAGGATTTAAGAAGACAAATTTGCTAACCAAAAGGGGAAAAAAGGCTTGGAAGGATTGGAAACAGCGCGATGGCGTATTCCGGCCGGTCATCAACATAGAGAATGAAATTGAACGCAACCACGATACAATCAGCATGCTCGCCATAGACCATCAAGGGAGGCTATGCGGAGCTTGTACTACCAGTGGTATGGCCTTCAAAATGCATGGTAGGGTTGGTGATTCTCCAATTATTGGAGCCGGTCTTTTCGTCGATGGGGAGGTGGGTGGAGCCGCTGCCACCGGATCGGGGGAGCTGGTTATGAAGACGCTCGGATCTTTTCTGGTGGTAGAACTGATGCGATCGGGGCTCACACCCGATGAGGCTTGCCGAGAGGCTGTTGATCGCATCGCCAAAAAAATTCCAGACCACCACCTGCATCAAATTGGCTACATTGCCATGAACATACATGGAGATGTTGGGAGTTTTGCCATGCAACCAGAGTTCAATTATGCACTTACAACTGCCAATCGCAATGACCTTGTGGCTGTTCCTTCACGATACAATGGTTAAATCAACTTGCATTTTCTTGGTTTATTTACACTAAGCATGCTGACTGCCATGGCGACGTGAATGGCCATGGGATTGCGGTTTGGGCTGCGACTCTTTGACTACAATGGTGCTGCCTTTCAACTCTGTTTCGTTGAGGGCTTCAATGGCTGAAAGGGCTTCATCGTCGTTTTTCATCTCAACAAATCCATAACCTTTTGAGTTCCCAGTAAAGCGATCGATAATTACTTTGGCAGATACAATCTCACCATGTGGTTCAAAATAGGTTTCTAAATCCTTCGCAGTAGTTGTAGGACTTAGCTTGGCAACAAATAGGTTCATAGGCATTAATTGAAGTAATTTGTAATCATTGACCCAATAATTGATTGCCCTGATTGGGGTTCAATCTTACAATATACTTATTTTTGTCGAAAAAGTTGCCAAGGGTAGCCATATAAATAGTCCATCTTAAAACAAAAAAGCAGTCCATCTTCTCGATGGACTGCTTGGATATTGTTACTAGAATGTTGTGGACGTTATTTCTGAATCTTCAGATTGAATTCAGCGCGGCGGTTTTGCTGGCGGTTGAGTAATGAGGTATTCGGTTGAGCCGGTTGCGACTCTCCGTAACCACGGGCACCCACATAGGCATTGTTGATTCCTTTGCTGGTAAGGTATTTGACTACTTCTTGTGCGCGGCGCTCTGAAAGTGTCTGATTGTACCTTTCAGATCCGATGCTACAGGTATGGCCATTTACCACGATTTCATATTTTTTGGCTGCATTCAGGGTTGTAACCAACTGATCAAGAGCAGCTCTTCCTTCGGGTTTAAGAACCCATTTGTCGAAATCAAAATATACGGGTGTGATATTCAGTTCAACCAATCCTACCGGGCATCCTCTGTTTTCAGCAGGTCCTGGTTCATTCGGACAGTCGTCTTGGCAATCAATAACACCGTCGCCATCTGAATCGAGCGGACAACCTTTTTCATCTACCGGACATCCTGCAGGGGTGTTGGGGCACTCATCGCGGTGATCTGGAACGCCATCGCCATCGCTATCTGGACAGCCTTTCAGGCTTTTCAGCCCAGGTGTGTCAGGACACTCATCGAGGTGATCTGGAACGCCGTCACCATCGCGGTCTGGACAACCATTGAACTCTTTAAGACCCGGTGTGTCGGGGCACTCATCAAGGTAGTCGGGGACACCATCGCCATCGCGATCGAGCGGACAGCCATCATTGTCGACTGCTACACCCAGTGGGGTGTCGGGACATTTGTCGCGTTTGTCTGGAACGCCATCGCCATCGCTATCTTTTCCTTTGCCAAAAGCAAACTCAAGCCCAAGTGTCAGCTTAAAAAGATCGTCGCGGTCGCGGGTAGCTGTTAGCGGCTCAATCCCTCTAACATAGGCACCTTCGAGGTAAATCGATGTATTGGTACTTACAGGGAACTTAAACCCTAAACCTGCATTATAGTTTACACCATTGGTGCTGTGGTCGTATAGCATACCCGGACCTGCAAACAGATACGGCTGGACTTTACTCTCTGCTGGTAGGAGCAGGTCGTTGTATAACTTATACCTCAGGTTGAGGGCAAAATTTGCCAAGTCAAGCGTATTGTCTAGGTTGCGCGAATTCCACAATCCAATATTGCCACGCAGGTAGAGGTCGAACGAGGGACTGAGATACGTGCTAAGGTAAAGCTCAGGGGTAAACCCAAGGCTGTTGTCATAATTGCCGGTGCGGTCGTTGATGGGATTGATGAAGTATCCACCAGCTCCCAAGCCTATTGCCCAACGGTTATCGGCATTCTGAGAAATAGCCGAAAATGATAGCAACAACCCCAGCAATAGAAAAGTAAACTTTTTCATATTACAAAATATTTAATGGTTATAGATTAAACCTCGAAAGTTTAGTCTTGATAATATCACAAAACCGGTCTAACTTTGTAGATTGACGGTTAGGATATTAT
>CAYGIQ010000084.1:0-11935 GCA_964349885.1 uncultured Prolixibacteraceae bacterium
GTCCACGGGAGTGCTTAAACTATTACAAAAGAACTACATTATTTACCATCCGGGGTTCTGACCTAAATCAGGATTGGCCAGACGTGCGGGTTCAGGAACAGGGTAGAGGTAATTTTTATCTTCCCATTTTCTTTTGATGGTATTTAACCAGGTGATTTCGCCTGAAGTACCATTTTTCAGAAGATGTGTATTTACCGCAGTTCCCAACATGGGCGATACATTAATATAGGTAACGCCTGCAACACCGGGTGTTGGGCGTGTTCCCTGAAAGAATGCTACATCCATAATCCCATCTTCGTTGAGATCGAGCGGTGTTACCAGTTCAGGAACATAGAAACCGTTCCATTCCAGCTCCATCAGTTCGCCACGTTTCCACCTTCTGATATCATCGAACCGAAGTCCTTCGAGACTCAATTCAATGCCTCTTTCGCGCCGTACTTCCAAAATCACAGGATCGCTGATGTTGGGGAAATAAACCGATTGGAGATAGGGATCGACCACCGTTGGTTTGCTGGTTGTTCCATTAACAATGCCGGCTCTCTTCCTCAGGGCTCCAACTGTTAGGGCCCATTCTGCATCGGTTAGCGTACCCAACTCTGCTTTGGCTTCAGCAAAATTCAACAGCACTTCAGCATACCTGAACGTAGAGATGGCGTTGTTGTTGAGGTCGCGGGTGTCGTAGTACATATCGTCGAGTGTCCACTTAATGGGTTGGTAGCCTGTAAACGTATAAGAAAACAGCGGTGGTGCTGGAACTTGTGTACCACCACTTACGCGCTTATAGCTTCCCATACGGATGGTTTGTTGTAACCGTTTATCACGGTTCTTAACCTCTTCCATAAAGGTCATGGTTTCATATCCAGGCCTGCTGGTAAAGGGCGTGCCGTCGATATTCAGGTAGGTGTTGATAAACGAACGGATAAAGCTTGCTTTATCACCGTAGGTTCCACTCGTCCAATACCAGTTGGCATCATTCAATATGCTCAACGATAGGTCAGAAATGGCCGTTAGCATAATCTCCGATGATACAGCTGTCTGCGAAGTAAACAGAGTTCGGTAGCTGTTGTCGACACCAGCACCGGTATAAACGCTCAGACCACTGTTGTCCATAACAAACTTGGCTGCCTCAGCGGCCTGAGTAAGCCACGCATTGGCCGACCCCGTCAGGTTCAACGAAGGATGGTACTTCCGATAAGTGCCTTCAAAAAGGGCAATTCTCGACTTTAAAGCATAGGCAACGTATTTGGTTACGGTGGTGCGGCTGGGATCGTTGGTGGTGTTAATATGCTGACAGGCATAATTGATGTCGGCCATTATTGAATCCATAACCAGCGCACGTGGGTCACGTCCTTTATAAAGGTCCGGATCAGAAACATCAAGGGGTTTGTTGATCCAGGGCACATCCCCAAAAGTTTTTACTTTTTCGTAATAGAAATAAGCCCTAAAGAACCTTGCGATCCCCTGATAATGGAGACGGGTAGCCTCAGGTACAGCGGGATTGTTGTTGTTCACAAGAAAGTAGTTGATGTTGCGAAGATCGCCCCAACTCCAACCGGTAGAGATAAGTGCACTGAATCCATTTTCTATTACAAAACTGGGAACATCCCGCCGGGCCAGATAATCAGACATATGGTCTGCACGGTGGTTTCCGCGGTTGGGCAATATGGTATAGAAGGAGTTGGTGTAGAGTTTAAGACCGCTTTCGCTTCCGAAGACAGCCGACTTCGAGGCAGTCGATTGGGGAAGCTGCTCCATTTCGCAACTCCCAAAAACCGCCATCAATAAAATTAATATTATCAGATGTTTTTTCATTGTATTCGAAATTAAGGGTTTTTAGAAAGTTATCGACAAACCAAGTGTAACGCTCTTTAGCATTGGGTAGTTGTAGGCGTCTCCGGCATTCGACGAAGTAAAAAGTTGATCGGATTCCACTGCATTCTCAACGTCGAAATCCTTGCTGATTTTGTACAATGGAGAGTATGTCCAGATATTCTCTGCCGAAATATACAGGCGGGCCTGTTCTGCAGCAATCTTTGTAATTAAGTTTCTGGGCAGGTTGTACCCCAATTGTACATTCTTAAGCCTTATATAGGCTACATTCTGTAAGTATCTGGTTTGCGGTGCTCTCAGAGGACCATCGGAATTGTTGGCAATCCTGGATATGTAACGAGGCCAGTATGCATCTGGGTTTTCGGGGGTCCAGATATTGCCCAGCTGGGATTTGGGAATATCGCCGTATGGACGGGTGTATTGCCCCCAGAATAGGTTGGATTCGTGTCGGGGATACCAATCCTGTTTGCCTACACCTTGAAAAAAGGCTGAGAAGTTTAAACTTCCGTAATCGGCACCCATGTTAATACCATAAGAGTACCTAGGCGCATTGTTTCCAATAATGATACGGTCGCCAGGGTTGTCAAGGCGGTTGGTGCCCGGGTTGATGAGTCCATCTCCGTTCAGATCCTTGAACTTGGGGTCGCCCGGGAACCATGTACGGTTGGCGGCAGTTCTGAATGTAGGACTCTGTTTGGCATGGCTGTCAATATCGGCCTGCGAAGTGAAGAAACCATCGCTTACATATCCCCATATTTCGCCAACCACCATTCCTTCATAATAGTCGGTGAGCAGCTTGTCGGGGTTGTTGTATTTGGTTATTACCGCTTTGTTGTCGGCCAGTGTAAGCCTCAGGTCATAGTTCAACGGTTTCGACTTAACAGTAAAACTGTCGCGCCAGGTAAGCGAAGCTTCCCAACCGGTGGTTTCTAAATCGGCATAGTTGCCTCTGGGCGAAGTGGCACCAAAAACTGCAGGCAGTGTCAAACCTATAGCATACATATCGGTAGTTTTCCGCATGTAGGCATCTCCAACGAAATAGAGTCTACCCGATAACATGGTGGCATCGAGTCCAATATTTTGGGTGGTCGAAGATTCCCAAGTAAGACCATCGGGAAGCACACTCGGATTCCGGGTAAAAAGCGGACGGGTACCCTGCAGGATTATTCCTGATTGCGAAAGATTGAATTGTTCCTGATACGCGTAGGCTGCAATGTTCCCGTTGCCAAGCGACCCATAAGAAGCCCTGACTTTTAAGTCGGAAATGATTTTCTCAGAAACACTCCAGAACGATTCATTGGAGATTCTCCATCCAGCAGAGAAAGATGGGAAGAATCCAAAGCGCTCATTGTCTGGAAATTTGGAGGAACCGTCGTAACGTCCATTCAATTCGATCAGATAGCGGTCTTTGTAGCCATAGTTCAGCCTCGAGAAACCACCCAAAATAACCCACTTCTGATAACCACCCTGTACAGCAATCGACTCACCAAGAGCGAGGTTCATATCGTTCGCATCGTCAAAGATCAACCCATTGCGCTGAGCCATGTACCGTTTAAAGGTTCGCTCCTCGTAGTTGTATCCTGCCAGTAATTTAATGTAATGCGCTTCGCGAAATGTTTTTTCGTAGTTGGCATAGAGGTTGGTGGCAACATACTGAGTTGTAGTGTTGATGTCACGCAAATCGTTGGTGGCAGTTCCAACGTAAGCAATTACGCCTGGTGCGTTGCTATAGGGAATGGGCACCCGTTTCTGCTTTTCGTTGAAATTGGTATTCTGAAAGGAGAAGTCACCTCTGATGTTCAACTCATTTTTGAGCAGGTCTGCACTAAACGATGAGGTGTTTTTGAAAATTTGGCGTTTGGTGTCAATCCCGTTCTTACCTATGTAAAAGTCACCAACAGTATAGGCAGCTACCATGGTAAGTGTTCCGTCGGGGTTGAACATAGGCGCCAGCGGATGGCCTTCGTCTGCAATATTTCTCCAAATTCCACCGCCTTCGCCCACATTCAATGGGTTGTGGTAGCTCATATCTGAATAGTCGGTATTGTTATCGATGCGCAGCCATGGATACAACTGGATCGAACCTTTCGAACGCAGGTTCAATACTTTAAAGTCGTCTGAATTGTAGCGGAACAATCCCTCCTGTGCATAGTACCGTCCTGAAACAAGAAGACTGGTTTTTTCGGTGCTTCCCGATATGGAAATGTTGTGCTCATTGGCCGTATTGTAGTCTTTGTAAAGCTCTTTGTACCAGTCGGTGCTGGCAAAATACCAATACTCGCCCGTAGCAGGATTGATTTCAACTTCGGGTAATCCGGTCATTCCTTTTCTTCTTTCCCACTCATCGAGGTAGGCCTGAGAAAATTTTAATGTTTTATTAACGTTTTGGGGCATTGAGTTTTCACGGTTGATAAATGCCTCAGCAAACATATTGGCCCAGGTGTATCCATCGGATACCAGATCGGGCACGACTACAGGATTTTTAACCGAAAAGTTGGCACTGTAGGTAACACTGGTCTTTCCTGCTATAGGATCTTTGGTGGTAATGAGAATAACCCCAAAAGCTCCCCTTGCACCATATATTGCTGATGACGAGGCATCCTTCAGTACCGAAATACTGGCAATGTCGTTCGGATTGATAAGGCTTGGATCACCCTCAACTCCATCAATCAGTACCAATGCACTACCCCCTGTCCGATGGATGTAGTTCCACGGATGTTAAAGGAGGGCGACTGAGTAGGTTTTCCGTCTGCCAACCTAATGTTCAGGTTGGGAACTACCCCTTTCAAACCCTGTGTGATGTTGGGCATGGACCTTCCTTCGAAGGACTCGCTGGTTATCTGGTCGACAGCTCCGGTAAGGTTGGCTTTCCGTTGAACACCATAACCTACTACCACTACCTCATCGACACCAAAGGTTTCTTCAACCAAAACAATGGTAAAATTGGTCTGTTGTCCGATGGCAATTTCCTGTGCGCGCATGCCAATAAACGAGAAAACCAAAGTCTCGGAGTTCAAAGGAGCCGACAAGTTAAAGGTGCCATCCATATTGGTAATGGTACCTATGGTGGTGCCCTTCACAATAATGGAAACACCGGGAAGAGGCATGTTTCGCTCATCCCTTACCACTCCAGAAAGATCCCTGGTTTGCGGCTGGATTTCGTTAATGGTTTCCCTTGTTGCCGGTATTTGTGAAGCCGGCTGGTCGGTTGCATCTTCCTCCAGAATAACAATTTGGCGGTCGTAGACCCTCCAGCTATTGCCGGTATTACCGAGCAACTGTTCCAGAACCAGGTCGATCGACTCTTCTTTTACACTGAAGTTAACAAGCCTGTCCAGATCAAGACTTCTCTCGTTGTACAGAAAGATAAACTCACTGTTTTGCTCAATATGTTGAATTACCTCTTTTACGGTAACTCTGTTGAGCGTCATACTAAGTTTAGTGTTCTGCGAGTAGGTGTTGGCCGACGAGGCGGTCAACCCGATCATCAAAAACAGTGTTAACAGTTTCATTTTTAACATTAATTTGGAGATGCTCCCTCGAGGAGAATACCTCCCGTTCAGAATTTTTTTCATACTTTTAAATGGTTTGATAATTAATTTATTTAACACAATGGAGTGTCGAAGGTCTGCCAACCGGTTGACACTCCTTTTTATTTTCTTGTTAATGGTTTTAGTTTATGCTTCAAATAGACGTTGTTCTCATCTATTCTAAAATCAAAATCTGCAACATCGGCCAAGGCGTTAACTACCTCTTCTACAGATTCTTTTAAATCAAGTTTGCCAGAAATATTTGCGTCAGAGATTTGACCATCATATATGAAATTAACATCGTAATAACGCTCCATCTTGGTAAGGACTTTATACAAATTTTCGCGGTCAAAAATGAACCATCCCGATATCCATGCACTGTATAAAGAGGGATTCGGGATGCTCGCTAAGATAATATTTCTTGTACCTCTTTCCCACGAAGCTTTCATGGAGGCATTCACTTCTACCTCATTTTTTGTTAAGCGGCTTCTGCTGTTGTCGCTTATCGATACAATTCCCTCTACAACCACGGTTTCAATGGTCTTGTCGGATGGATGCCCACTGATATTGAACGCAGTTCCTAGTACCTTTATGGTGAGTTCATTCACGTTGACCATAAATGGTTGGGATGGATTGTGCTGCACATTAAAGTATGCTTCACCCTCGAGGTAAACCAATCTTTGTCGGGCTGAAAATTCAGACGGAAAAGCTATTTTACTTCCTGCATTCAAAAATACCTGTGTGCCATCGGGGAGAATCAACTCTGTTTTTCGTCCGAAGGGTACGATTACCTGATTCATTCTTTGACTTTGACTTCCATCCTGGGTTTCGGAGCGTGATATAAGGTTGTTGTTGACAATTATTTCACCATCGGCAAGCACCGTAACCGGGTTGTTGTCGTTTTGCAACTCAATTTGGTTCCCGCTGGGCAAAATGAGCGTTGACTCGCCTGATGGCGATAAAGCAAGATTGGGACTGAATTGAAAAGATCCCGAAGCATCCCAATCGCTGTTGTAATACCAGATTGCCGCTCCAATGCCCAAAATCAACAAAAGCGAGGCTGCAAAACGAAAAAAATGATTGGCCCATTTGCGTTTAGGGGCAACCATGCTTTGGTGCTCGAGACTGCGAATTTGGAGCCATATTTTTTCAATATCTTCTTTGGTTAGCCCTTTCTCTCGGGTTTGTAGGAGGTTCATCATCTGCCTTGTCTCTGCAATAAATTGTGCCAATCCAGGCGTATTGGCAACCTTGTCGTCCCAAATTACTTTGTCTGAACCAGAAATTAGGTAGGCAACAAATGAGTTGTCGTCGAGAAGATGAAGAAAATTGTTGGAAACATCCTGGTTTCCTTTTGAAGAGGACCTGTGCATGGTTAGTCTAGATAAGAGTTTACAAGAAAGCGGTCAAAAATGACGTTAGGCATGCAGCAAGAACAGCAATATATTATGCCTGATGTAAACCAAAGGAAATTTGTGGTCATACGTTCATAAGATAGGTTTGTTCTGAAGACTAAAGAGTCTTTTTGCTTTTTTGTGGACACCTTACCAACTTTTTTTATCAATTGTGTAAAGAATTTCCATCCAAACCTACGGCAATTAAAGCTGCTACTTGTCAAGAAGAGGTTAAGGTTGGTTTACCAAACCCTTAAGAATGGGCCAATAAGGTTAATGGAACCTTAATTGTATCTGTTGTATGCAACTATTGGAAATGGTTTTATTGCATGAGGTTCAGCATAGCCAAACCAACCATTAAGGTAGCATTGTAAATGCGCTTGAGCGATTGAAGGGAACGAAACACCAATTTTCGTGCAGAATCATATTTCAGGTTCATCAGGTCGCATATTTCATCGTAGTCGAAATTGCAGGTAAATCGGTAATAAAGGATTTCTCTCTGACGTGGCTGCAATTTTCCGAGGGCATCCCTAATGATCTTTTCCCGTTCGGTAAGCAATTCCTTGTCTATCAACTCGTCCTCAATGGAGTATGCAATGTGGGCTTCGAGTTGCCAATCTTCGCTAACCATCGGCGATTGTGCTTTTTGCAGTACAACAGCAATTCTTCTCCTCAAGGCACGCATCAAGTAAAAGCAAATGTTGTCGGTTTCGCCCAATTTGGATCGGGTGCGAATCAAATCAAAAAATAGATCATGTATCGCATCTTTAATCAGATTGGTATCGGGAGTAAATTTTTGGCCATACCGATACAACACGTCAACATACGTATGGTAGATATGCTCTAAGGCATATTGCTCCCCTCGCGTAAAGTCTTTCCAAATTTTCAGGTCTTTGTTCATTACACATCAATAAACATTGGTGCAAGGCAAGCATTTTGGATGTCAAACACATTGAACCAATTCTCAGTAGCAAATGATGTAAAATGCTGAAAGTGTCCTTTCGGCGCCAATTTAATCAAATTATACCGTTTTTGCCAAAATGTGGAGCATCCGTCCATGTTTTTAATCGGATTTTGACTCAAAACACGGATCCCAAAAATTCAGTTAAAAATAATCCGTAGAAATTGGTATGTGTCGTAACGTAAGAAGCCCGAATGATGATTATTCAATGGTGATGAGAGAAACTTCGTTTTCATAGCCATCAAGCTGTCCCAGCAAAACATCTTTATGGGTAGCATAACTTTCGGGAAGTTTCTCAAAAAGGTTTCTGTAATAGGAGATACCCGATAACAGATTGTCGCGGTAGGTTTTTAATTGTGCAATTGTACGATTGTTAATGGGATGCTCTAAATCGGAAATTTTATTGCGCAGATGATCCACATACATTTTTAACTCGTTCACAAACATGTGAGGTCTATTCTTCCGTTCAATTACACTGTTTCTCCCATAGATATGCCCGGACATTTCGGTGAGCGATACAATTCGGGTAAACCAAGCCATATTGGGTCCCGGACAAATGGCAACACCGGTTCCTTCGCTTTTGGTATCGATTCCATACACCAGTTTAGCTGAGGTGGCGAGGCCTACGCAGAGACAAACCTTATCAAAAATGTTCTGTTTGATCTTTTGAAGTTTCACCGGGTCTTTTTCCGAAGTTTCTACTTCGGCCAATTTCGACTGCTGATACTCTTTTGAGGCTGTGCAAATAGGGTTTCCATCCTCATCGCGGAAAAGTTTCAAATGCTGCAGGGTACAGGGGCTTCCTGGATTTCCAGCGGCTACACGTTCCATTTTTTCAATGTCTTTTGTGTTGTTCCTTACCGAGTTGAAGGGCACGCCCAGTGGTGAAACATTGCTCAGGTAAAAATCCTCCTCTTTTCCCTCAGCCAAAATTTGCATGGTGCCATTATCAACAGTAGTAGCATCGGGTACAAGCAGAAATGGAGTTCCCCATCCAACTGAATCCACGCCAAAATAGTCTACAAGCAAGTGATGTTCTTCTGCAGTGCCTACCCCGCCCTGCGCTGTTATGCGAATTTCGAATGCCTTTTCCGGGGCAGAAAAACCTTTAGTCAGCAACACTTCACGGTAGATAGCAAAAAGTGTATCGCTCAATTCCTGTCGGTTGGTTTTGAACTCTTCCAAAACCGGTCCCATGAGGTATCCGTCGGTTGCAAAAGCGTGACCACCGCAATTTAATCCCGATTCGACACGGAATTCTGATACCCAGATGCCTTTTTTTGCAAGCATCTTGCCTTGAATAATCGCACTTCGATAATCGCTTACTTTAAGTATGATCTTTTTTTCAAGAACGCCTTCTGAATTGGGGTAAAAGGCGTCGAATTTCTCGAGATAACTGTATAAATAGGGATTCATGCCTGCCGATAAAACCAACGACGATTGAAGCGTGCTGGTGGCGAAACCACGCAAGGCTGCGTGAGCATCGTTATATTCGACGGGCAGTTTTTCTCCTTTGCTGAAATTTTCTTTGTCGAGTTTGGTCATGATGTTCACATCAATCGATCCCGGCGAAAGATGATCCTTTATCCAGTTCCAAACCTGACTGGAATCGGGTTTGCTTTCTGCTAATTTTCTAAAACTATCTTTAATTTCAGCCAACTCGGGCAACATTTCGAGATACTTCTCAAGCTCCGATCCTCTGGCAATAGCGTTTGATTTTAGTTCCTCAAATTTCCTCTTTACAATTACATCCACCAGATTGAGGTACTCTCTAATCCGCTTGCTACGGTAATCGGGCTCCCTGACCGAAATACGCTGGTATGGATATCCAAATTTGTTGGCATAAAACTCACGCAAATGCTCAATTATGGTATCGTTGGCCAATGCAATTGCCGAAGAAATTCCGTAGGGTGCCACCTTTATGGGCGAATCGAGCGTAAAAGCAAGTCCCATTACCGGTATGTGGAAGGTGTGTAAATGTTGCATTTGTGTTTCTTTTTTGGTTTTTTAAACGTTGTCTTGATAAAATCATCACCCAATCTTAATTTCTCTCCGAAAGATTTTACGAAGCATTTCTTTTAACGAACTGCCTTCCCCCTGAAATTATTGCAACCTAAACCTACGAC
The DNA here is from genome assembly GCA_964349885.1 of uncultured Prolixibacteraceae bacterium. GTDB lineage: Bacteria > Bacteroidota > Bacteroidia > Bacteroidales > Prolixibacteraceae > UBA1413. Next base: position 9,842 of record CAYGIQ010000084.1, read on the forward strand.
TCGAGTAGCTAATAGAGCCATCCTAAGTTAATCGTGGGTTTATTTTTAAAGGTTACCTGTGCTGTTTTAACAATACTTGTCCCAAAACTAATGGTTTTTGTATGTGTAACACTTTTTTCTCCGGTTAACTTTGACAATTTCGTGTCTGTTTCAGAAGTTGTATTTTGAAATTCAGTTGTTTATGTTTTGGTGCAATCATTCGAATAAGAAAAACAAAGGTTCGAAAAATCAGCTAAATCATCAGATTGTTATCAAATCTTAAAAATTATCACCGATTTTTTCTGTAAGAAGTTTAAATTTGGAACCGCGTTCGGAAAGTGATATCCTTCTTGGAAAACTGCTCAATCCGATGCCAAGTGTTTTTGTGTTAAGCCGCTTGTGGAAGCGTGAAACCAATAAAAATCAAATAGCATGTTCGATTTAGATCTTATTCAAAAAGTATATTCCGGATTTTCATCCAGGGTTGCCACCGCAAGACAGGCATTGGACCGGCCTATGAGTTATGCAGAGAAGATTCTGTATGCACATCTCTATGATACAACTCAGGTGCAGTCGTTTGAAAGGGGTAAATCGTACGTTGATTTTGCCCCCGATAGGGTGGCGATGCAGGATGCAACTGCTCAGATGGCACTGCTCCAGTTTATGAATGCAGGCAAACCTACCACAGCTGTTCCATCCACTGTACATTGCGACCATCTTATTCTGGCTCAGACCGATGGCAAGTCGGATCTTGCTGCCTCTTTGAACAACAACAAGGAAGTCTTCGATTTTCTGGAGTCGGTTAGCAACAAATATGGGATTGGTTTCTGGAAGCCTGGCGCAGGCATTATCCATCAGGTGGTACTCGAGAACTACGCCTTTCCCGGGGGAATGATGATTGGAACCGATTCGCATACTCCCAATGCCGGAGGTCTTGGAATGGTGGCTATTGGCGTTGGTGGTGCCGATGCTGTGGATGTTATGGCCGGAATGGCATGGGAGTTGAAAATGCCAAAACTAATAGGGGTAAAGCTTACTGGCAAACTTAATGGCTGGGCATCCCCCAAGGATATCATTCTTAAGGTGGCAGGAATTCTCACCGTTAAAGGCGGCACGGGATGCATTGTTGAATATTTTGGCGATGGTGCCGAGTCGCTGTCTGCTACGGGTAAAGGTACCATTTGTAATATGGGCGCAGAGGTAGGAGCCACAACCTCGCTGTTTGCATACGACGCTTCTATGGAGCGCTATTTATCGGCTACCGGCCGCAGTGCGGTGGTGGCAGCTGCAGCCACTGTCAAACATGAGCTTACTGCCGATCCAGAGGTTTATGCCCAACCCTCCAGCTATTTCGATCAGGTAATAGAGATCAACTTGTCGGAGCTTGAGCCTCATGTAAATGGACCGTTTACCCCCGATAGGGCAACCCCCATTTCTCAGCTCGCCGGCGAGGCTAAAGCCAATGGTTGGCCATTGAAAATTTCGGTTGGATTGATCGGTAGTTGCACAAACTCCTCGTACGAGGATATTTCAAGGGCGTCATCGATAGCCCAGCAGGCACTCGATAAAGGATTGAAAACCAATTCGGAATACACTGTAACACCAGGGTCGGAGCAGGTTCGTTTTACCATCGAAAGAGATGGTTTTATTGACGTGTTTGAAAAAATTGGTGGAAATGTATTTGCCAATGCCTGTGGACCCTGCATCGGACAATGGTCGAGGCCAGGTGCCGAAAAAGGTGAAAAAAATACCATCGTGCACTCGTTCAACAGAAATTTCTCTAAACGGGCCGATGGAAATCCCAATACCCATGCTTTTGTTACATCGCCCGAACTCGTAACGGCACTGGCCATTGCCGGTCGTTTGGATTTTAATCCACTTACCGATACGCTTGTTAATGCCAAAGGTGAGGCGGTGAAGCTCGATCCTCCGTCGGGGCATGAACTTCCGCCTTCCGGATTTGATGTTAAAGATGCCGGTTATCAGGCACCTGCCGCTGACAGCTCGGCCATTGAGGTCATTGTACATCCCGAGTCTAAGCGACTACAACTGCTCGAACCTTTTGCCCCCTGGAATGGCAGCAATATAACCCAACCCAGATCGCTCATAAAAGCC
>CAYGIQ010000085.1:0-1570 GCA_964349885.1 uncultured Prolixibacteraceae bacterium
TGAGCGACGAAGAAAGAGAATATTGGGATGACTTCAGGCCTGAAACCTATGAACGCTTTATGGAAGGCGTGCATTTGGATGAGGCCCGCTATTTCGATGTTACCGATTTTGAGGAGATTGTCGACTATATGCTCGATGACGGTAATTTTGAAATGGTGAGAACTGCCCTTGACCAAGCAATGCGGATTCATCCGCATGCGCCCACCCTTATTCTTCGGCATGCTCAATGGCTAATCAACCACGATGAACCGGTAAAAGCATTGGCAGAGCTAAAGGATCTGGCAGTATTGGAGCAGAGCAACCCCGATATCCCCTTAATGCAAGGCAACGCCCACCTTTTGCTTGATCAACCGATCGATGCAGCCTTGTTTTTTAAACAATCGCTAGAACTCGCCGATGACGAAACCGATGACCTGCTCTATATCATCGGAACTGCTTACTTAACCTATGGCGATCTGGAAACTGCAGCAGATTACCTCGAAAGGAGCTACGCCGAAAACAAACTCAATGAATCTGTTATCTACGAACTGGGGTACCTATGGGACCAATTGGGTTCGCCAGAAAAGAGCCTCGAATACTATAATCTTTACCTCGATATCGACCCATTTAATGCTTCGGTATGGTTTAATCTTGGCATTGCCTTCAATAGGATTATGGCTTTTGAGAAGGCAATCGAAGCTTACGATTATACCCTAGCCCTGAATGAAGGGTTTTTTCATGCAATCTTCAACAAAGCCAACTCACTCGCCAATCTCGGACGCTACAAAGAAGCCATTGCTGCCTATCGTGCCTATCTGAAAAGGGATTCCGACAACGACGATGCCCACTGTTATATTGGAGAGTGTTATTTGAAACTCGGACGCAACAAAATGGCCATCCGTTTTTACAACAAAGCTATACGCCTCAACCCCCAAAATTCGGTTGCCTGGTTTTCTTCAGGACTTATCCATTGGATGAACGGGGATTATGCGGATGGCATCACTGCATTAAAGCAGGCCATTCGGCATGAAAGTGACAATGCCGAATATTGGTTTGTTTTGGGCCGTTTGATGCGTGATCACGGAGATTTCAATGAAGCACGCACTGCCTTTAAAAGGGCCACTGCTCTCGACCCTGCCAATTCCGATATGTGGATCTATTTTGCTGAATACCTGCACAGTGTAGGCAATGTCGACGATGCCATAGTTACGCTTAAAAGAGGAAACCGGCACAACAGCAACAGTGCAGTAATAAAATATCATTTGGCGGCTTATCTTCTCGAACGAAACGATGTATCAGCGGCTGTAGGAGAGTTGGAAAATGCGCTGAAACTCGACTTTTCAAAACACAACGATCTGTTTGAAGTTTTCCCGAAGGCAGCCCTCAACGATTCAGTAAACAAACTCATCAGAGAGTATAAAACCCACCAATAATACCATGCGGAGTCTTAAGGAGTACTTGATCATCTCATTAAAAGGGGTGGCCATGGGGGCAGCCGACGTAATTCCTGGCGTATCGGGAGGCACGATAGCTTTTATTACCGGTATCTATGAAGAACTGATCAATTCGATCAAAGCCATTTATCCGAACG
>CAYGIQ010000085.1:1580-11573 GCA_964349885.1 uncultured Prolixibacteraceae bacterium
TTTGTTAGGTGGAATTGCATTCAGCATTGTAAGTCTTGCCCGTCTGCTCAAATTTTTTCTGGAGCAATACCCAATTTTGATCTGGTCTTTCTTTTTCGGACTGATTGTTGCCTCAGCCATTTATGTATTCAGAAGCGTTAAGCAATGGAATTCGGCGGTTGCCATGGCATCGCTAACTGGAGTAATAATTGCCTCCGTTATAACATCCATTGTTCCTGCCGAGGCCAATACCTCCTGGTATTTCGTTATAGTCTCGGGAGCCATCGCCATTTGCGCAATGATTCTACCGGGCATTTCAGGAAGTTTCATTCTTGTGCTGTTGGGTATGTACAAGTATATACTCGATGCACTTAGTAGTTTTGACATTCCTGTAATTTTGCTTTTTATTTTGGGCGCAGCAGTAGGAATCGTTGCATTCAGCAACCTGCTTTCCTGGTTGTTGCGAAAATTCCACGACATTACAATCGGCGTGCTGGCGGGTTTTATGTTTGGTTCACTTAATAAGGTATGGCCTTGGAAGGTGGTTACTGCATCGTTTACCGACAAACACGGACAGCTTCGGCCTTTGGTCGAAGAAAATGTACTCCCATCAACTTTTACGGAGACTACCGGAATTAATCCGATGCTTACCGGAGCGCTGTTTATGGCCTTAATTGGATTCGTACTGATTTTTGTGATAGAAGGACTCTCTAAACCAAGAAAGAGGTCATGAAAACATACGGCCTTATAGGGTATCCCCTGGGGCACTCTTTCTCTAAACGATTTTTCACGCAGCGATTTGAGCAAGAGCAAAGCCAAGAAATGTATCTCAATTTCGAAATCGACCCTATTGATGATTTGCTCGACATTGTGCTGAACCACCCTGATCTGGTTGGCCTCAATGTTACCATACCCTATAAAACGGCAGTAATTCCATTCCTACATTCAACCGATCTCATAGCAAGTGCAGTAGGGGCAGTCAACACCATACGTATTGAACGCCTTAGCAATCAAAGAATTTTGCTTCACGGCCACAATACCGACGTTTTTGGATTTACAGAGAGTTTACGACCTTTACTGGAACCACATCACCAAAAAGCATTGGTACTGGGAAGCGGCGGGGCTGCAAGGGCAGTGGTTTACGCCCTCGAAAACCTTGGAATATCTGCGATTACGGTCTCGCGAATTGCCAAAAAACCTTCCGACATCACCTATCAGGCGCTTACCCCAAAGTTAATGGCTGAATGCCTCCTGATTGTTAACACAACACCCCTTGGAACGTATCCAACAACCGATACCCTGCCCAATATACCTTATAATCTAATCACTTCAGAGCATCTTTTGTACGATCTGGTGTATAACCCGCCGGAAACACGGTTTTTGGAGCATGGGAATATTGTGGGAGCAAAAACAAAAAATGGCCTTGAAATGCTGCATCTGCAAGCAATGCAGTCTTACGCTATCTGGAATGGTTATGCATCGATACCACCGGTATCCAGCCCGTGCTGAATCATAGCCAGCCGTTTTCTTCCATCCATATTTACCTCCAGCGGTGTTTCGAACCTTACATGTCTTATGTAGCCAGTTTGCCGGATTGTTTCCTGCTTATAGAGGAGATCCATATCAATAAAAGAGGTGGCCGCATTGTGCGGAATCGAGAAGTAGCCAACATTCATCGACGTAACATTATGGAAGAAATGCGACCCAAGCGACCCCTCCAGAGGGAAATTATGCAGTCCAATTTCCACAATTACCCTAGCTTTCGATATGCCTGCCCAATATACCGGAATTCCGGTAAAGTGGTCGTTAGATCCCCATCGTCCGGGGCCCACAAGGATGTAATCGAGGTTCTCCCTTTCGAAATATTTATTGTATTCGCTTATTTCGTGAGCAATTTCTTTCGTAATAAGTGTGCTAAACTGATGGGGTTCAACATAAACAATATCCCTTATATGCGTTAGCCTACCATTACCCATACCCCGTTCAGCATACATCAGTAAGTTCCTATGATGCCTAGACACCGGTTCCACCTTAACCAAATCTTCGCTGCGAATCAACGGTTTTATTTGGAGCAGATAAAAGGTAGGGTGTCCATCATCGCCCGGTGAAAGATCGATGGCATATTCCATTTCAACTGGAGCTCCCATGGCCTCCCTGAAAAGTTTAAGCATCAACTGCAGGGTTTCGGCAAGAGGCAGCGCATTGTACTTTAAAATGTTGCTGAAATCAACAATCCGAGGACCAGGAAAGGGCATGCCCGGTATAAGGTCATCGTTTTCCTGACTGTAAGTAGATACCGACATCTCAATGGTACCATCGGCTTCTGCTTGTTTGATTCGGTAACGGCCAATCGACGCGTGTTCGCCCTCCTTCACCAAATCAAATGAGGTTTTGGCCATATCGAGCGCATAAAAATGACGTTGCGACTCCCGAACCTGATCACGCATTGAAGTGCTGTTGAGCATGGGATACCTAGGACAAAACCGAAAGGCATTTTCACCGCCAGCAACATACATCCCAAGTCCTACTGCTGTTACAGAGAAGCCATCTTCTGGCTCCATATAAGCAACCGGATAATAGTTGTATGATTGAGCCACTCCACTAATGTGGGGATAAAACCTACCATTGAATTCATTTCCGACCACTTCCTGAAGAACCACTGCCATACGCTCCTCCTCAATCTTATAGTTGATGGCATCGAAGTACATTCGGGCCGATTCAGTAAATATGCTGGCGTAAACAAGCTTAATTGCGGTTACAAGCTGCGTAAATCGCACTTCATCGTCGGGATGATTGTTGGCAATGAGATAAGTTGCATATACACCCGAAAATGGTTGCATTAGCGAGTCTTCAAAAAGACCCGACGATCTAACTGCCAGTGGTCCACGCATAACATTAAGGTATTCGCGCAAACGCTTATTGACATCATCTTCGAATTCCGCTTCAATAAACTGATTTCGAACAATTTCGAAATCATTGGTACTGTATATAGTATCGTATAAGTTGTTGTTCTCAATAAACCGGTCAAATTCAACTGCTCCTAGGACGGCAGTAGCTGGGATCCGGATAGACATCCCACCAATGATCCTGTTAAAGTCGATGTTTTCGATAAAATTGCTCATAAAGGCCATTCCTCGACCCTTACCCCCCAACGACCCTTTACCCAATCGAGTGACAAATCTGTTCGATGTAACCAGGCTAGGGTCAAACTTAATGATGCGGCCGCGCAGTTTTTGGGTTCGTACCGATCTGAACACGTCTAGACAAAACTTTCTCAGATCTTCTACCGAACCAAAATCGTCGGTCTGATAAGGCTTTAACTGCTCGGCCATATTGATCTCTCCTCGGGCCATAAGCCATGTGGAGAAAGAGTTGCGTCGCCCATGGTACTCCAGAGCCGTATCTGGAATAATCCGAAACATCTCCTCAAATTCGAGCAGGTTTCTGGCCTCCATGAGGGGCGTACCTGCCAGGTCTTTAAACACAAAATTTCCGAAACCCAACCTACGGTATAGAAAATTCAGAACATCCAGTGCAAGGCTATCAGAATTTTTATCGATAAAATCGGCACCTACTTGTCGTGCACGTTCGGCATTAACAATATCGTGCGATTGCAGCAACAAGGGAATGGGATACTCCATCCGGCTGTGAACAAACCTAAGCAATTCAACGCCCGCATCCTCATCGCTTTTTCCAGCTTTTTCGAATTTAACATCTGAGATTACACAAAGCAGATGGTCGTGGTATTTTTCGATTATGCCCACAGCGTCTTCGTATGTGCTCACAAGAATTACCTTGGGACGGGCCCGCATTTTCACAATCTTATTGAGTTCCTCGCTGCTGTCGTCCTCAACCAGATTCTGGGTTTGGGTCATAATGGTAGCATACAGCATAGGGAGGTAGCGTGAATAGTATTGTATACTATCTTCTACCAGAAGGACTACTCTAACATTACCCAATTGGGTATCAGGCTCAATGTTTATACGGTCCTCAATATATTTAATCATGGCAAGAAAGACGTTCGAATTGCCATTCCAAACAAAAACACGGTCGAAATATGACAACTTATTGCCTTCAGCCTGAAAGTATGAAAGATCTGAATTGTTGTTGGCAAGCAAAAGAATGGGGAGCTTTGGCTTAAGTCGGTATATATCCTGGGCTGTGTGCAAAGAAACCTCCTTGTCAAGTCCAGCCATGATGATTACCACATCGTAATCGCGGCTATTGATCATCTGCAGAGCCTCGTCAGTGGTGCTGGCACTGCTGAAACGGGGAGCCGCATACAGATTCAACTGAAGATATTCGCCAAAAATCTTGTCGCTTATCTGCCCCTCCCGCACAATAGAATAGGAATCGTAGATGGTAGCAACCAGCAACACATCTTTAACCTTGAAGGGCATCAGTTCGTGAAAAATATCACGATCGCCTTTCTTCTTTTTGTAAATTTCGGATAACGAGATTTGCTCAAGGTTCATAATCGGATATTTCTTCCCCTTTTATAGGAGACACAAGCCCGAAGGCCGGCTAGTAACGTCGTACAGAAAAATCTTCTGCAGGGACACGTTCCTCACCGTTGTCAGTAACGATCCAAGTGTTGCCACCCGACAAGAGATCATCCATTGATTTGATGCTGCTTTGTGCCTTAACCGCTTCGATTTGACTTACCATTTCACGATCATAGACGGGGGCCTCAACACTCCGTATAACGCCAAAAGCGACCGGAAAATCGGGTAATTTCATATTGATGAGTGCCAAATGCAGCGAAGGATCAGCATCATGAGCATCGTGCACCAAAATATCGTCGAGTGTATTACCATCACTGCCAACAGTAACTACCTTGAGTTTTCCTTTGGCAAAGACCAAACCCTTCTCATTGTCATTGCCAAACAACATAGGTTCACCATGTTTCAATAAAAGCTGGCGTTCGTTTTTATGGACAGGATCGGTAATTTCATTGTGCACTCCATCGTTAAAGATGACACAGTTCTGCAAAACCTCTACCACTGAGGTACCCGCGTGTTTCACCGACTCGGTAAAAATCTCCTGACTCAATTTGATGTTGGTATCGATGGTGCGGGCAAAAAACGTTCCTCCAGATCCGAGAACAAGTTGTCCGGGAACGAAAGCCGACTCGATGGTACCAAACGGCGATGTTTTCGTTTTAAAACCACGGTCGGTTGTTGGTGAATACTGCCCTTTGGTAAGCCCGTAAATTTTATTGTTGAAAAGGATCAGATTCAGGTCGATGTTGCGCCGAATTAGGTGAATGAAGTGATTTCCACCTATGGCCATACCATCGCCATCGCCGGTAACAACCCAAACACTCAGATCGGGATTGGCGGTCTTAACCCCCGAAGCAATTGCGGTGGCCCTACCATGAATCGTATGAAAACCAAAGGTGCTCATATAATAGGGGAAACGCGAAGAGCAACCGATTCCCGAAATAATAGCATACTGATGATGGGGAATATTCAAGTCCGCCATAGTGCGCTGAACGGCATTCATAATGGCAAAGTCGCCGCAACCTGGACACCAGCGAACCTCATTTTCACTCTTAAAATCCTTAATCGTATATTTTATTTCGCTCATGGCTAATTATCCAATAAATTATAAACTGCTGATTTCAACTCTTTAACGGTAAAGGGTAAACCCTGAACCTTATTGTGCTGATGGTAAACAAAACCTGGTACCTTATCTCGGAGATAACTTGCAAACTGACCCAGATTAAGCTCACAAACAATGATCTTTTTGAATTTCGAAAACACCTCCTGTGTATTCTCAGGCAAGGGAAGAATATAGTTAAAGTGGGCTAAACTCACGTTACGCCCCTCTTTTCTTAGTTCCCTGAGTGCACTCAGCAGATGGCCAAAGGTACCACCCCAACCAACAATCAGAACATCGCCTGAATCATCGCCATAAGTTTGAAGCGGCGTAACCATATCCACAACTCGGTTAACCTTGTCGCGCCGAATCTCCGAATTTTTTTGATGGTTCTCTGGATCGTGACTCACATTGCCCGATTCATTTTTCTCAAGGCCACCAATTCTATGCTGGAAGCCATCCATACCCGGAAAGGCCCATTCGCGTGCAAGCGTATCCGCATCGCGCTTGTAGGCCTTAAAAAGGGTTGAATCCTTAGCAATTCGGGGGGTAATCTCGGGGAGTTCACTCATGGTGGGAACTTTCCATGGCTCACTGCCATTGCCCAAAAATCCATCGGTAAGGAGTACTACAGGCACCATACGTTCGAGGGCAATCTTAGCAGCCTTATAGGCAAACCAAAAACAATCGGATGGTGTACTTGCTGCTAACACCACCAGCGGACTCTCACCGTTGCGACCATAGAGGGTCTGCAACAGATCGGACTGTTCGGTCTTGGTGGGCAACCCGGTAGAGGGTCCGCCGCGTTGCACATTTACAACAACAAGGGGCAATTCGGCCATAACCGACAACCCAAGTGCCTCAGATTTTAAAGCAAATCCGGGACCTGAAGTGGTGGTAACAGCAAAGTTTCCGGCAAAGGCTGCACCAATGGCAGTAGCTATACCGGCAATCTCATCCTCTGCCTGAAACGATTTAACGCCCAAGTCTTTACGATCGGCAAGGGCTTGGAGAATTTCGGTGGCAGGGGTAATGGGGTAAGAACCTATGAAAAGCGGAAGTCCAGCCTTCTCGGCAGCTGCCAGCAAGCCCCAGCCGGTTGCCTGATTCCCGTTAATATTCCGGTATATCCCTGGCTCGATAGGCGCCGGATTTACAAGATATTGCGGAGTCATGTGCTGAAGGTTGTTTCCGTAGTTGTAACCAGCGTGCAACACGCGAAGGTTTGATTCTACGACAACAGGATTTTTTGCAAATTTATCTTTAATATAGGCTTCAATCGAAGCAAGCGGACGGTTAAACATCCAGCAAACCAAACCGAGCGCAAGCATATTCTTACTTCTCAGAATGCTTTTGTTGTCAAGTCCCAGATCTTTAAGACTCTCTTGGGTTAGGGATGTAATTGGTACACCAATCTTCTGAAAGTCAATGAGATTACATTCCTGAAAAGGATCTTCCGTTGCAAAGTTTGCCTTTTTGAGATTCTTTTCGGTAAAGGCATCTTGATCATAAATGATGGTACCTCCAGGATTCATAAACATTGCATTGGCCTTCACCGCCGCGGGATTCATCGCAATCAGAACATGGGCAAAGTCTCCAGGGGTATGTATTGCCTTGTGGCCAAACTGCACCTGAAAACCCGAAACACCTCCAACAGTACCCTGAGGGGCTCTGATCTCGGAGGGATAGTCAGGAAATGTACTGATGTCATTGCCCAGCAGCGCCGAAGCATCCGAGAACAGTGTTCCGGTTAGCTGCATACCGTCGCCCGAATCGCCCGAAAACCGAATCGCAACTTCTTCAAGCTCTATAACTTTTGCATCCTTCATGGAATAAAATCTATTTTTTTGAACAATACCCGCAAAAATAGCTATTATTTAACAGCGCCAAAGCTGCGGATAGATTTCTTTGGTGGTTTTTCTATCTTTGCTATAATTTAAATCTGTTAAAGATAATGGCTGTTATCAGAGCGCTTAATGGGAAAGTCCCAAGAATTGGAAAGAACTGCTTTATAGCCGAAACTGCCGTCATTATTGGAGATGTGGAAATTGGCGACAATTGTAGTATTTGGTACAATGCCGTTATTCGCGGAGATGTGCACTCTATAAAAATTGGGCAACATACCAATGTTCAAGATGGTGCAGTTATTCATGCTACGTATGAGAAATCGCCAACCCATATTGGAAGCTTTGTTACGATAGCGCATAACGCAACGGTGCATGGTTGCACACTGCACGACCACGTAATGATTGGTATTAATGCCGTTGTGCTCGACGATGCCATAATAGAATCCAATTCCATTGTTGCCGCCGGTTCGGTGGTAACCAAGGGTATTGTAGTGGGTTCCGGTAGTGTATGGGCAGGAGTTCCGGCAAAAAAAGTTAAAGATATTAGCCGTGAGTTGCTCGAAGGAGAGATTGTTCGTATTGCCAACGCTTACTCCACCTATGCCGATTGGTACAAATGATCATTCTTTACTGCACCTCTAATACCCCAACGACTTTAATTATTGGGCTCTAAACCGAAGAGATTAAGAAGATGGAAGACCCAAATGCAACTGAACAGTTTTATTTGCAATAATGATTTAAAAAAGACCAACAACATCGTTGAATAAGTACCTATGATAATGACAGCAAAACCTACTCTGGTAATTTTGGCAGCCGGTATGGGCAGCCGCTATGGCGGACTCAAGCAGCTCGACGAAATCGGGCCCAATGGAGAGGCAATCATCGACTACTCGTTATACGACGCCATACGAGCTGATTTTGGCAAGGTGGTCTTCATTATAAGAACCGATTTTGCCGAAGCATTTAAGGCAAGGTTTGAACCAAGGTTGGAAGGAAGGATTCAAACAGATTATGTGTATCAGTCGCCCGACAAGATCCCAGCTGGTTTTACGCTCAACCCCAATCGAGTCAAACCATGGGGGACATCGCACGCACTCATGATGGCCGAGCAGGCAGTGAATGAACCAATGGCTGTAATCAATGCCGATGACTTTTACGGCAGAGTGGCCTACGAAACCATGTCCCAATTTTTACAGAACTCCCCTGACCCAAATGAATACGCAATGATTGGTTATCGTGTAGCCTCCACATTGTCCGAATTCGGTTCAGTTTCTCGTGGGGTATGCAATACCGATGCAAATGGTTACCTAACTTCGGTGGTGGAACGCACCAAAATTCTTCGCGAATCAGATGGGATTCAATATTATGAGCAGGAAAATCGTTATGCACTAAGCGACGAAACACCGGTATCCATGAATTTCTGGGGATTAAAACCCTCTGTCTTCGGGAAACTCCATGAAGGATTTAATATTTTTTTGGAAACCCGAGGTGATGACCTTACCTCTGAGTACTATATTCCATCATTAATCAACGACAATATTCAGAAAAACCGCATCAAAACCAAGGTGCTTACATGCAATGCCCCATGGTTTGGGGTAACCTATCGCGAAGATAAACCTGAAGCTGAAAAGCAGATTCGAGCCTTGATTGGTCAGGGAGTTTACCCTGAAAATTTATGGCTTTGATCATCAATTTCATTCATCCAATAAAGTAAAAACCTGATTTCAACCTATATGAACAACGAAAAGATTCAATCTTTGCTAAAAGCTTTTGAGTTACCGGTAGAGGTCGTTCAATGGCGTGCTTTTGGCCACGGACACATCAACGATACCTATTTGCTTGAAACGCCTGAAGCAGTTCCAGACCTCATTTTGCAGCGCAAAAATCATCATATCTTTAAGAACATCGAGGGTATGATGAACAACATTGTAATCATTACCAACCATATACGCAAGCAGCTTTTGGCAAAAGGGGAACAGGAAATCGACCGAAAGGTGATGCAATACCTTTCGGACCCGGCCAACCAGTACTATGTCCGCGATGGTGAGGGGAATTATTGGACCATAGCGCTCTTTATCCGCAACAGTAAAAGTATCGAGGAAGTCACCCATCCAGAACAGGCCTATCGAGCAGGCGAAGCATTTGGGCATTTCCAGTCGCAGCTTGCATCGCTCGATGGAGCACTTCTGGTAGCTACCATCCCTAATTTTCACAACGGCAAATTCAGGCTACTACAGTTCCGCGAATCCATTGCAAATGATGTGGCAGGTCGGGTTGCGGAGATGCAGCCCTACATCGATGTCTTGATGAAGCGAGCAGACGAGATGACCCGGCTTCAGGACTGGCTCGACCGCGGAGAGATTCCCCTTCGAACAACCCACAACGATACCAAAATTAACAACATAATGTTCGACGAGAACAACAACACCCTCTGCATAATCGATTTAGACACTGTAATGCCGGGGTCGTCGTTGTTTGATTTTGGCGATGCCATTCGAACATTGGGAAATACAGCAGCCGAAGATGAACCCGACACGATGTTGATCCATTTCAACCGGGCATATTA
>CAYGIQ010000086.1:0-11169 GCA_964349885.1 uncultured Prolixibacteraceae bacterium
GTACACAAAGGCAAGTGTCATGGTAATAACCAGTCCTGCTGCCGCCCAAACGGTTAAAACCGGAACAATCCTGAGCATCGACGGCAGAATCAGACCTACCGCTCCGAGCAGCTGTGTAATTCCAATGAATCTAACCAATCCGGCGGGTACTGCTCCAGCCCAGGGCATCTGCTGAGCGAGCTGGTCGATGGGTGCAAAGGTTTTCATGCCCCCTGCCAGAAGAAACATAGCAGCCAAAATAATCTGAATGTACCACAATGTTTTGTGCAACCTTTTGCTGCTCGTGTTTTTCATAAGTTTATGTTGTTTTACCAAAAACGTTTAACAAGATTCAAATGTACGAACCGAAACAACCAAACCAATCTTTGGTTAATGATTCTATTTAAAATTTCGTGACAACGTTTTAAATCTCCAAACTTCGGTATTGTGGTAACCCAATGTTTAAAATAATTGCGACAAGCAATTATCTGCCATTGGTGGTCTCCGTTCGCAAACAGGTCTCTGCTGGTTTTTTATCTTGGGGCGCAAACCATCTGCCATTCGCATAATGTTTGAATTTACCCTTCGGTTTTTTCTATGGCTCGCCAAAAAAGCAGTCGATATGAGCAGGATGCTCCCCCTAAAAATACGATTATGCCCTAAGCCGATGAATTTAAACATTGGATATCAAAGTCCCTCTCCTCCCTTTTTTTACCTCTGAATCAAACCACCTTACGGCTGTACCCTTTATTCGAGCCATAAATTTGTGCTGGGGGCATTAGCGCTCAGCTATAACCAGCATTTCGAAATCGTTGGGGGTAAGCAGATCCTCGCGACTGTAGGCACCAAGCTTGGCGCCAAATATATCTATCTTGTTAAAAACCAGCGATTTGAGGATCCATGAAATCTCGCTTGGAATGTAATACCGTTCATTGCTCTCTAAGGTGTGCACTACCCCGCTGTCGTCGGTAAAGGTGGTGGTGTTGTAGTCGCGAAAGGTGAGCAGGTCGAAATTGTGGCTGAGATAGCTGGCTTGTTCTTTATCTTGCGGATTTTGATCATGGAATTCATTGATAGAATTGCAAAGGGGAAAGAGCCCGTTGAGGGTGGTAAAAATGAATTTTGCTTTGGGTTTTAAGGCCCGCGATACACTTTCGAGTATGGCAAAGTTCATCTCGTCGGTTTCCATGAGTGGAAATCCGCCTTCGCACAGCATTATAGCAGCATCAAATTCACTGGAGAAGGGCAGATTCCGGGCGTCGAGCTGCCGAAAGTCGATCGAAAGCTTTAGGTCGGCTGCTTTTTTCCGTGCGTGCTGCAGCTGTGCCTCCGATAAATCGATGCCCATTACGTTGTATCCACGCCGGGTAAGCTCAATGGCGTGCCTTCCGGTGCCACAACCTACGTCTAGCAAACGGAGGGTTTTATCGGAATTGAGTTCTACGTCCAGAAAGTCGCACTCTCCTAGAGTGCCTGCAGTAAATATCTCGTTGTCGTAACGATGGGCATAATTGGCAAACAGCAGTTCGTACCAAGGTTTTGATTCCATATTACATTGTTAGGTTTTGATAAAGGTACGCAGATTTTCGATCGGTAATTGGCCGTTTTGGAGTTCATTTACAGAATGGCAGAGTGCCCCCCGACTTGTTCCTGAAAGCATGAATTGGGCGACGCAACAACCTTCGCTGGGAATGTGCTAAAGGTACCTTCTGGTTTTTTGGAGGTAGTTGAGATAGGCATCGCCAAAACGCTCTTCCAGAAACTTCTCCTCTCCTAAAACAATCTTGTGGTACACATAAAGGCTAATGGCACCGGGTATTGCGACCCACCATTGAAGGGTATAGGCTACTGCTGCCAACGTTATCAGATGCACGCCTATGTACATCGGATTGCGGCTAAGTTGGTATATGCCACGGGTATGCAGAACCGTTTTAAGTGTGGGTAGCCCTATTCTGATATCCTTGCCCAACGTGAAGGAGCTGATGAGGATAAACCCCAAGCCCGGTGCAAGAAGCAGGTAGGTTGCGGTGGTGGAGAATGCAGACGGATACAATCTTGCTCCCTCTAAACCCAAAAATCCGGCAATGAGAAGTATCCAAGTAAAATATCCGGCAGCTTTGCCGCCGATGAAAATCCATAGGGGAAGGGTAGGGCTTCCGCCGATTTCTATTTTTTGTATCATCCGATTGACAATGAGCAGGCAAAGTATTCCCTGTTTCGAACCCCGAAGATAAGGGTTCTTGTTAAACCACCGGTTGTACCGAAACAGATGGTCAAGGTAATTTAAGGATCCAATGCGCAATATTTGGGTTTTCCAACAGCGATATCATATTTATCGGGTTGGGGCAACCCGACTTTTTAATACTTTTAACGCGGCGGGGAGCCCTTGTCGGGCGAGTTTCCTTGCCGAAATATTATTTTAACAGACAGATAGTTATGGACAACATTTACGTAAAGTCGTTGCTCGATCTTTTGCACATTCTGGCCACCATTACCTGGTTTGGAACCCTCTTTGTTAATTTTGCGCTTCTCAGAAGTACTGTCCAGGAAACATTGCAGCCTCCGGTGGCAGGTCCCTTTTTGAAACTTTTTATTAAGAAGGCCCGTCTGGTAGTTTACATCTCTCTGGCAGTGCTGTTTATCACCGGTATTCCCATGAAAATTGTAAGCCCCTATTACGTAAGCATCATCAATTTTAGCAACCAATGGCAGATTGCCATGTTTGCCAAGCATGTACTGGTGGCTTTGCTGGCATTGATGGCCATCGTTAATTTTGAAGTTATTGGGCGGCGACTTCAAAAACTTGCAGCCGGGGGACCATCGGCACAACTGGAAAAGATGAAAAAATCTCAGCAAGCGGCAGGTATGGTTTCGGTGGTACTGGCCTTCGTCATAATTCTGATTTCGGCGGTAATGAACCACCTGTAAGAAACCAAACGGGCAGTGTGCTTGCCTATGAATTTTTGGCAATTGGAAAGTTAAGGCTACCCACCGATGGGCTTAAAACCCCCATTCTATGTATTGCTTCTGAACCGAATACGAATCTTAACTGTTTTACGTTGTAAGGATTGGTTGCCAAGGACTACTTCCCTGATGCTAAATATACAGAGGGGGATAAAAAAATGGTATGTTCTGAGCTGCTGCAATGGTAAAATGGACAGGTATGTTGGGCGTTAGATTTGGTTTATCGATAATTTTTCTTTCTCTCTTTCTGATCGGATCCTGCTCAATTATTGAATTGGGCGATGAAAATGCCCGCAATAGAGGACTTGACAAGGAGATTCTTTTGCGTTTGGTGAATGAGGTCAGGGCAGCCGGCTGCAACTGCGGTGGCGATCAGATGCCTGCCGTGGCATCATTGGCATGGAATTCACTGCTCGAGAAGGCAGCACTCGACCATAGCCTCGATATGGACCAGAACAACTTTTTTAGCCACACCGGCTCCAATGGATCAACCGCAGGGGAACGGCTTACCAAAGCTGGTTTTGTATGGCGAAGTTTTGGAGAGAACATTGCCAAAGGATATACCAACGAGCAAGCCGTGGTGGAAGGATGGATCAACAGCCCGGGGCACTGTAAGAATATTATGAATGGCAAGTTCACCCTAATGGGTGTAGCCAAATCGGGGGCCTACTGGACCCAGGTATTTGCTTCCAACTGATCTATGGGTCTCCCTATTTATTTTCAGCATACCACGGCTTAACCGCTGCTTAGCCTCGTTTGCGAATGTGGGGGAAAATATAAGATTCCAACCAGCATGCATCACCATTTCCGGTTGTCCTAAGAACCATCCACTACTCTTGTCCCGCCGGTTCGGTGACCCTTTTGGCAGCAGCATCGAACATCCCCGCCAGCGATCCTTTCAAGTTGTTGATGTCAACCTTGGTTAGGTCGACCGATACATCGTAGCCCTCTATCACAAAGAAGAGTTCGATCATTTCGGCTTTTTCCACCACCGCATTAATGGGGATTTTATATTCATTTACTCCATCGGAGGCGGTCAAATTGCCAGTAAGATTTCCCTCTACTCGGTTTAGTTTAGCCATCATCACAGCATCTCCCTGGGGGGTGCCAAAAAATGATACCTCCCATCGTCCGGCAAAGAAATCGGCGGGAGCAGCGTCTTGGGCATAGACACAAAGTGACATTAAAAGCGAAAACAGCAGTAGATTGATTTTGCGCATGATCGATAATTTTGGTTGAAACTGAAAAAAACCCCAAAATTGACGGGAAGGGGTTCAGAAGGTAAATATTGAAAAATTTTCTCAATTCTATCGGGTGGTGCAAACTCTTTTTTTTGATGAAAATTCAACATCGAAAGATGATCGAATACAATATCCACCAAAAGAAAAAAGGGAAGGCGAACGTTACATTTGGCTTATCGACAAGAATGAAGGGTTGATAAGTGATGCAAACGTACAAAGCTTCATCTTAGGTTGGGATGGCTTCTGAAATTTATGGATAAGGGTCAACCTTTTTCGGCTGCGACTTGTTGAAGTAGGTAAAGAAGGTTTTATGTCCGGTTTTTATTCATTGGATGCGATATCCCTAAAAGGGAAAAAGATTGAAATGGAGCGTTACAGGGGTAACATTGTATTGGTGGTGAACACAGCGAGTAAGTGCGGGTTTACTCCCCAGTACGAAGGTTTGGAAATGCTCTATCAGAAATACCGCGATAAGGGTTTGGTGGTTTTGGGATTTCCCTGCAATCAGTTTGGCAACCAAGAACCCGGAGATTCGGAGGCCATTGCCGAATTTTGTGCCATCAATTACGGAGTTTCCTTTCCCATTTTTGCCAAGGTGGATGTAAATGGGTCGCAGACACACCCGCTGTTTAAATATTTAAAGGCTGCCTTGCCCGGTATTATGGGAGGAAGAATACACTGGAACTTTACCAAGTTTCTGATCGACGACCAAGGCAATCCAGTAAAACGCTTTTCGCCTTTAACCAAGCCCGAGAAAATGGAATGGCACCTGACTGAATTGCTCAAACCGCGTAGCTTTGCAGGTGCCCCATCCTGAGTGTCTTTTTAGGATGTTGGGGTAAAGCCGCCCTTTCCCCGGACTTATCCTTTTGGAGTGTTCGATCCAATTGGCTGCCCGGGGAGTGGATGTGGACGGTAACAGCGGAATTGATGTCGGGACTTATACCCTCATATCCGCGCTTTATGGTAAGTCCGCTCTGTCAACTAGATTCTTATGCCCAGTCCAACCACAAAGGTTCTGCCGGGAGTGCCGTTGTTGTATCCCCCGGTTTCATCTATAAAGTTGAAGATATTGTGAACCCCAATTTTTAACTGGTAGTTGGAGTGAAAGGTATGGGTGGTATTGAGTTTCCAAAGAGAGAAACTGCTAAGGTTAAGCCTAGTTACCACTCCGGTACGCTCGTCCATCAGGTCGATTTGGTTTTTTCCAAAGAAGTTGCCTTGCATGTTTACATTCAGATTGTAGCTTCCAATCTTCCGGTCGTAATCGAGGTTGCTACTGCCTAGGAATTTGCGCAGGTTGCTGTACTCTTTTCCGGTATCTTCATTCACTTTACGCATAAAAGCTGCATTGGCACTGGCGGTAAACTGTCGATTAATTTTGGCACGCAGCATAAAATCAATGCCTTGCAGGGTGGCCTGACTTTGGTTCTCGTAGGCATACTCAAGGATTCTTCCGGGCTTCATCACAAACACGTCGGAGGCTGCAATCAGATTCTTGATATGGTTGTGGTAGGCCGAAACAGAAAAAGTTACCCCATCGCGTGCATACTCTGTCGAAAATGAGAAGTAATCCGATTTTTCAGGCTCCAGATCTTCATTCCCCACCAGAAACATGGGCAATCCGGGTACCGGAATCTGGAAGTTCATATATTTTTCTTTGAGGGTAGGGGTTTTGTAACCCTTTGCATAGGCACCCCTTAGTGTTAGCACCCAAATTTTGTACATGGCCGTGGCCTGCGGGGTGAGGTTCCATTTGTAAATCTCGTTGTGGTTCGCCCTCAGACCGGCGGTTACCGATAGGCTCTCGGTGAGTTTCAGGTCTTCTTGAAGGAACACCACCCAATCGGTATTCGATTTGTCTTCGATCTGATTTCGGGGAGCGGTAAGGTTCTCGTTGATGTATTCGGCACCCACTATCAGCTGGTTCCAAGAGGCAAGCTCAAACTGCCCCATAAAACGCCCGTTGTTGTACTGGTTGTCGTAGTCGAGTTCGAGCGTTTCGGGGGTTACCTTATTGTGAAGGGTATAGTTGTCTGAATTCCAGCTCAGTGTTAGGCTGTTCTTGCTGTTCAGAAAATAGGAGGTTTTACCGCCGTAGGTAAGATCCTGGTTTCTTCGGTCGTACAGCGTTGGCGCCGTGTTGTCGCGGTTTTTGCTGAAAAAAGAGATGTTGCCTTCCAACTCCCAACGGGCCGATGGGATAAACCGAAACCGGTCTGAAACGATGAACACATCCTCGCGTTCTTGGGTTCGGTAAGAGTTGTCGTCGCTCAGGTCATACCCATCGGTTTTGTCGAATCCGGCCGACAATAGGTTCGAAAATTTTCCAAACTTGCTACCGGTCGATATCCGATGGTTTTGGGTATTGAAATTGGAGTAACGTGTCGAGGCCGAAAGGCTGAAAGGCTCAGCCGGCTTTTGGGTGATGATGTTCACCACCCCTCCCAATGCATTCGAACCATAGAGGGTAGAGGCAGCGCCCTTAACAATTTCAATCTGCTCAATATCGGCCAGGTTAATGCGCGAATAGTCTATGTCGCCATAGGTCTCGCCGGCCATGCGTTCGCCGTTAATCAGAAACAAAACATACTGCGGGTCGATTCCCGAAAGACTCATTGATTTTCCCCATGCTGTGCTTCTGAATTCCACCGATGGCACTACCGTTTCGAGAGCTTCGGTAATATCGACAATGTTCCGTTTCTCCAGCTCGCGGTTGTGGATGGTCTGGGTGAGTACCGGTACGTTTTTTAGGTTCTTCTCAGTCCGGGTGCCGGTAACGACTACGGTATTGAGGTCGATGGAAGTTTCGGTCATGGCAAAGTTTAGTACCAGGTCGCTTCCGGCTACCATAACAACTTCTTCGATGGTCTGAAGTCCGAAATAGCTGATGCGTATGGTGTACTCACCCTCTCTAAGGCCTGCCAGTTGGTAATGGCCATCCTTGTTGGTTGCTGTACCCAAGGTGGTGTTGCGGATGCTAACGTGGGCACCCTGAAGGGTTTCTCCGGTTTCGGACAGAGTAACCGTTCCCGAAATTTTATTTTGTGCCTTCAGAGTAAAAGTTGTTATAATGAAAAGGGCTGATAGGTAGAGATGTATATTTTTCATGATGGAATATGTTTAGCCCGCCAGCAGTTAAGAAAGGCTTACCCTTACTCTTGTAAGCAGGACAAATGAAACATTTTGAAAGTGGAACCTGAACCGGTTCCCGAAACGAAATGGAAAAGTGTTGATTTAGCCTGCAGGCGGGGCTTTGTTGCTTTGGCAGATTTGGGGTGGTTCAACAGCACAACAGGCGATGTGGGCTGCTTTTGGTTTGGGCTCCAATTCGGCTATCCATTCATTCTGTTGGGTGGGCCAGATGGCCACAACTTGTTGCAGAGCCTTAACCGCATTTGATGTGAGGGCGTGATGCTGAATCTGCTGGTGGGTGGTACGGCCAGAAACTGCAGGCTCCTGTTGCCGTATGCCCGACGACGGATTGGCGATGAGCAAAAACAGCGGTAGAAAGGCTGTCAGCGCCAAGGTTATAATATATCCGGATTGCCCTATAAAAAACATCACCCTTCGAATTAAGCTGTAAAGATACAATTATCTTTTTTGCACAAGGGGGGGTGGAAAAACAGAAATCGTTACAATGGAAACGTGATTTTTGTGTGGAGGTTTATTTGTGTGGAGGTTTAAAAATAGACGTTGTAAATCAGCCAAATGCCCGTAACCATAAACCCGGCCGCTACTGTTTTGCGGAACCATTTTTCGAAAAGGGTAATTTTTCCAAACAGAAGCCCTGCACTGTTCAGTGCAAAGGCAATCAGCCAGGCAAACACAACTACCGGGATGGCTGTAGTTATCGCAAAGACTACCGGAAGGTACAATCCGGCCGAAGTGTTGATGGTGAGGGGAATGAGCATTCCAAAATACATAACTCCGGTATTAGGGCAGAAGGCAAGTGCTAGCACCAGTCCGAGCAGAAAGGCATCCATGGCACTCTTTACCCCTTTTTCCTCAATGCGCCGCGAGAGATGCATGAAGGTGGGCATGGGAATCCGTATAAGACCGGCCATGGTCAGCCCGATAAATATCAGCAATGGGCCAATAATTTTTTCGCTGTAGCGAATAAAAACTCCTGAAATCTCCAACCGGTCGGCGCCCAGATAGATAATGGTGGCCAACAACGAATAGGAGACAATGGTGCCCAAGGTAAACCAGAGTCCGTTGGCAAAGACTTTCCGGCGGTTCTTAATATCTTTCCCAATAAACCCCATGGCGGTAATGTTGGTAGCCAGTGGGCATGGACTAATGGCCGTGAGGAAACCCAGCATTATCGCAGTAACAAACGGTAGGGTGCTGCTGTCGAGCCAGTCGAGGAGGAGTTTTTCCATTACTGCAGCAAGGGTTTAATGGCCTCCTCGAGGGCCAGTCTGAACTTATCGGGATCGGAACGGGCATAGAGGTAGGCTTCGTTGGTTAGGTCAATTCTAACGTCATCTTTTACAACCAACAAGGTAAGGGTTTTAATACCCAGCGACTCTGCCAGCTCTTTGCCGTCTTGGTCGATGTTGTAAATACCAAGAAAAACCTCATCGCCGAATAGGGTGCTAAGGCTTTCTGTTGTCTGGTTCTTTATTGCATCGCAGGTTTCGCATTTATGACGGGTATGGAAAAAGTAAACATCTACCTTCGACTGTTGTGTGAAATGGGTTACGGCGGAAGGCTGGCCGGTGCAGGCCCATAACCCCGCCAGTAAAAGCAGCAAAACGTACGCCGCAAGGTTTTTAGAGCAGTTCATGTCGGTCTCGATTTAAAGAACAATTAAACCTATAGAAGCAAATGTAAGGTTTAAGTCGATATTCCTATGAACCCATTCTATTTTTACTGTGTGCAAAGTTCACGGATGCTCTGAACTTATGAAGAATCATCGATTTCGCCATTCCGCAAAATTGGCTGCACATATTCTGCGGGAGGTATCTTAGGTTAGGTCAGAAGTTCAAAAATTGAGGTTAATCAATTTTTTCAATCAGGTTATACTTTGCCTGCCTGGTAATCCATCTATCCCGGGCATATTTTTGCATATCGCTTACGGTATCTTTTTCGTCGACGATTTCGAGGCCGAGTAGGGTCTCTATTATGTCTTCTAGGGTAACAATTCCATCAATCCCACCATATTCGTCAACAATCAGGGCTATATGTTCCTTTTTTTCAAGTAAATTCTCCCATAAATTAAACAGAACCATCGAATACGGAACCATAACGATATCCCGCCGTAAATCTTTAAGTTTCAAATTGTGCTGGTCTTCAGCCAGCTTTTCCATTACATTTTGGCGAAAAACATAGCCGGTTATGTTCTCATCACTTCCTGCGTACAAAGGGATTCTTGAATATTTAAGATATTCTTTGTTTTTAAGGAATTCGGAAAGGTTTTGATTTTCATCTGCAAGCACAACAACAACCCTCGGGGTCATTATTTCAGTAACTTTTACATTTTTGAGTTTTAATAAATTTTGAATGATCTTATACTCCTTCTCATTGAAAATTCCTTCCTCGGCACCAATACTGGCCAGTGCAGATATCTCTTCTCGACTGGTAGATTGTTCATTCTTACTACTCGAAATTACACGGGTTAAAATGGCTGATAAAACAACCAGCGGATAGGTTATTACAATCATTATTGTTATTGTGCCAGCAGCGAATCTGGTTAAGCTTCTCCAGAATCTTGTGCCTATGGTTTTGGGAATAATTTCGGTCAAAACCAATATGAGAATGGTTAAAACGGCCGAAACAATTCCAAAATATGATTCACCAAAAACCTTTACAGCCTGCGCTCCAACTCCGGCAGCACCAATTGTATGAGCCACTGTGTTCAGCGACAGTATGGCTGACAAAGGTTTATCCACTTTGTTTTTATATCTGAGAAAGGAGTCGGCCCATTTATGACCTTCCTCTTTCTTAACCATCAGGAAAGATACCGGTGTGGATAACAATACCGCCTCCATAATGGAGCACAAAAATGAAACAATCAGGGCAAGCGATAAATATGCTAAAAGCAGCAGCATGTTTTTTTTGACGGCAAATATACAGAATCAGCATGTCATTTTCGATAAAAATTATATGGCCGCATTGTAAGGATTCAAAACCCAAATCTGGTTCTATAGGTCTGTCGGTGACCCCCTTTGGTGTCGGCCTATACTTCTTTATTGCCCTTATGGCGCTGTATGAATGCAAAGGCATATGGAGCCTCGGAGAACGAAGATTTATATGAATAATCTTTTCGCCTTACATTGGTTGGCTGACTTTTCTATTGTTCTGATATGTTTCATGTATGGGGGGACCTGGATTTTAACAATTTAGCACCCTATAGGCAATAGTTCAGCAGCTTTTGATTTCGAAAAAAATGTTACCCCCCCCTCAAATTGTATTTTTTGGTATATTTGAATGAGAGAACCAAATTGATTAACCAAACCCTACCCATAGCGTTAGCTTGCTTAGATCATTCCTATTGCCCCAATACAAACAATAGGGTTCAACATATAGCGCAGCAGTCGGTTACATAATCGAAAACATGGAAGCAGGGCTTCAACGATTCATTGAAATATTGATTTTGGTAAATGGAATGGCGTAAAAAACCAGAGCAAAGGGGTAAGCCAATTCGCATGCAACCCAACCGGTCGATATCCTGCGGGGCGCCATGACAAAAAAAACGGGCTAGGTTGTTCATTGCAGCCATCACAACAAACGTTTGTAATTGGATACCAGTAAGTTGATTTTAAGTTTTCGACCAACCCAGGCTGCCAAGGGTTTCTGGCAAACCTAAAAAAGAGAATGAATCAACAAACCAGATATTGACCTTAAAATACAACAGGCTATGAAAAGATTAAACCTAATTAGAGGCATTCTTTTATTGGTATTGTCTATTTTGGTAGTAGGATGTGACTTCGAGGAGTTATCTGCATCCAAAGATGAACCTCGTTGCAATGTGTACTAT
>CAYGIQ010000087.1:0-11075 GCA_964349885.1 uncultured Prolixibacteraceae bacterium
TTAATGGATAATAATATTCGATTTTTTTAATCTGTCATCCGACTATTTAAAACAAACTTTTGGCCCCGTCGCCAATTTCAGCCACATAAAATTCAGGCGTTAGTCCGGTACGCTTCCTATATCCCGCACCAACCAATTCTTTAAACGCATCGATAGAAGTCTCTTCTACGAGGCTTACCGTGCATCCGCCAAAACCGCCACCGGTCATTCTGCTTCCGATAACCCCCTCAATTTTGCGGGCCTCCTCCACCATTGTATCCAACTCCGGACCGGTAACTTCATAATCGTCGCGAAGCGAATCGTGCGATTCATTCATCAATCGTCCAAAAACCTTCAGGTTGCCAGCACGCAGCTCTTTTACTGCCTGCTCGGTTCGAGTAATTTCAGAAATTACGTGGCGGGCGCGGTTGCGGGCAATTTCGTTTTCAATCTTATCTTCCAATTCGTCGAATTCATCCTGGCTTACCTCTGCCAGAACTTTAATGGGTTTGTATTTGCTGATGGCATCAACCGCTGCATGACATTCGGAAACCCGCTGGTTGTATTTACCCGAATCGAGTTTGTGTGGGCTATTGGTATTGCTAATGACGATTTTTACACCCTTGAGCTCTACAGGCACCAAATCGTACTCAAGAGTATCGCAATTGAGAAAAATTGCATGACCGGCCTTTCCCATACCCGACGCAAACTGATCCATTATACCGCACATTACGCCGGCAAACTCATGTTCGGCCTTCTGACTCATTTTAATCAGATCGAGGCGATCAACGCAAAATTGCCAAGTCTCGTTAACGGCAGTAGCGGTAACCATCTCTAGGGCCGCAGAAGAAGAGAGTCCAGCCCCATTGGGAACATCGCCGTAAAACAGCAAATCGGCCCCATGCTCAAATGCAACACCCCGTTTGATAAATTGAGCAAATACGCCAATTGGGTAATTTACCCACTCGCGACCAACGGGCTGGTTCAACAATTCGACAGGGATTTCGGCCTCAAACGGCATATTTACCGATGCAAAACGCACCGATTTTCGTGAGGTTGGTCTCACCAGGAGATATACGCCAAAACTTAAGGCACAGGGAAAAACAAAGCCGCCGTTGTAATCGGTGTGCTCACCAATCAGATTTACCCTACCAGGTGCAAAGTATCCATGAACAGCCTCTTCACCATATTTTTCTTTGAAAATAAGTTTTAGTTCAGTCAGATCCATGGTTAGAAGCAATAAGATAAACGATAGCTTGGTTTTGAACGAAAGCAAAAATAAGACTTTTTTCTACCTTTAACCTTTCGCATCCAATTTTTGACATTTTTTTTGAATTACGACCATGAAGATTACCATTACGCCTTTTGGCAAGCTCCAAGACGGCAGACCTGTCGACAAAATTACCCTTTGCAACCCCGGCGGCCTATCGGTTTCCATAATTCCATACGGAGCGATCATCACTTCAATTGAAATGCCCGACCGCAAGGGCCGTTTCGAAAATATAGTGCAGGGATTCGACAAGCTGGAGTCGTATCTCATGGCTGCCTACTTAGAAAACTATCCCTATTTTGGAGCTGTATGTGGCCGTTTTGCCAACCGAATAGCCCAGGGGCGTTTCGCGCTCGAAGGTAAAACATACCAACTGGCAGTGAACAATGGCGGCAATCACCTACATGGAGGCGTAGAGGGTTTCGACCGAAAGCTATGGTCGTATCGGGAAATGGAATTCGACAACAAGGCTGGTGTCTTGTTGTCGTACACCAGTTTCGATGGAGAGGAGGGATATCCTGGGAAGATTGAGGTCGGTTGTTTGTATACTCTCAACCACCTGAATGAACTTACAGTCGATTATTTTGCCACTACCGATATAACCACCATCGTAAACCTTACCAACCACACCTATTTTAACTTAAATGGTCGGCATGCTACCATTTTAGACCACGAATTGCTCATTCCGGCTACCACCTACACCGAATTCGATGGCATGATTCCTACCGGAAGGATACTCCCCGTAAAAGAAACGCCATACAATTTCAACCATTTTCGAACCATTGGGGATCGAATTGGGGAGCTGGAGCACGGCTACGACATCAATTACGTGCTCGACAATCCGGGTGGTCGGTTGATTCCGGCTGCTACTCTGCGCGAGCGGGATTCCGGCCGGCAAGTCGATGTGTTTACGACCCAACCTGGCATGCAGCTATATACAGGGTATTGGACGCCAACACTTGAAATAGACAGCGAAAAGCGCTACGGTCGCTATTCTGGAGTGGCCCTCGAAACACAACACTATCCAGATTCGGTAAACCACCCCCACTTCCCTACCGTGGTGCTGCATCCAGGCGATAAATTTCATCAGCAAACCCTTTTTGGCTTTACCGTTTCAGGTACCATGTAAACAATCGCTTAAACCGATTTGAAGGCAGCCATGGAATGCCCATGAACCATTGTAAATGTTGAATGTTTAAGTGTAAACATTTAAACAAATATACATGGCCATCCGCAGTTTAACTTTTAGTCAGTTTTTACCCATCTCGCTTCAGGAAGCATGGGAATTTTTCTCATCGCCCCAAAACCTTAACGAAATTACACCCCCCGATATGGTATTCAAAATTACCTCCGAGATCCCTGAGACCATGTACGCAGGGATGTTCATAACCTATAAGGTATCGCCCCTGCTTGGAATTCAGATGGAATGGATTACCGAAATTACCCATGTGGATCCACAGCGCTATTTTGTTGATGAGCAGCGCAAAGGCCCCTACAAAATTTGGCACCACGAACACCACTTCGAAGCGGTTGAAGGAGGTGTAGTAATGACCGATAGGCTCTATTACGATGTTGGCAAATCGTTTGTCGGAAGCATTGCCTCATACCTAATGGTAGATCGAAAAGTCGGGGATATTTTTCGATTTCGCGAGCAGAAATTAAACTCGCTTTTCGGTAAAGGTGCCTAAATCGAACATGAGGTTCGGTTGCACTCCAAATTGTTGCCTATCTTAGCGCAACCATAGGGATGTAATGGCAGGCATGCCGGAACGTGAAGTTGAAACATCAATTTATCCGCACTTGCAAACTCACATCCCCAAAAGTTTAATTTTTTCTTCAGCAAAATGAAAAAAACCTACAACTGGGCCATTCTCGGATGCGGCAAGATTGCCCGAAAATTCAGCAGCGATCTGAAGCTGTTGCCTAATGCCCGATGCTACGCAGCTGCATCGACCGATGAAAAGAGAGCAGCTGATTTTGCATCAGAATTTGGCTTCGAGAAATGGTATGGAAGTTACGAGGCGATGCTTGCCGACCCGGAAGTAGATGTTGTATACATTGCAACACCCCACTCTCTCCACCACCAGCATGTAATGATCTCACTTAAAGCAGGCAAAGCGGTTCTGAACGAAAAGGCTTTTGCTCTAACCCACGCCGAGGCAGCAGAAATGGTGGAGTTTGCCCGCAGCAAAAAACTGTTTCTAATGGAGGCCTTTTGGACCAGGTTCCAGCCCTCCTACCTCAAAACACTCGAAATTATTGCTTCGGGCATTTTGGGAAAGGTTGAAGTGATACGTTCCGATTTCGCTTTTAAGGCCATCAAAGATCCCGAAAAACGCCTTTACAACCCAGCGCTTGGAGGAGGTTCGCTGTTGGATATAGGCATCTATCCGGTTTTTGCTGCGCTTTCGGTTTTGGGCAAACCAAAACGACTTAAAGCCCTGGCCAGTTTTGCCGACACCGGTACGGAGGAGAGTATCGGCATGGTTTTCCAATATCCCGGTGGAGAGATTGCCTCACTTTACTCGAGTTTCGCTACCCACTCTTTCGTAACAACCGAATTCAATTGCGAAAAGGGGTCTATACATTTGGCCCGTAGATGGATGACGCCGACAAAGGTTACGGTATGGCGACCCGACCAGCCGGAGGAGAATTTTGAGTTCGAAAATCCAGGTTTTGGCTATCAGTATGAAGCTGCCCATGTTATGGAATGCCTCGACCGGGGCGCAGCTGAAAGCGATATGATGCCCCTCGATTTTACGTTGCTAATGATGGAGACCCTCGACCGTATCAGGTATGAAACAGGAATCGTATTTCCGGGACATACCGCTAATTTTTAGCTTGATTTCGCTTCGTCGCGCAGCAAAATCCGAAGGTAGAACAGGGCATAGAAAATTACCACATTTAAGCCACCGGCAATCAGGTAATCAACGGTACCCAAACCCTGCAACATCCACATAGTGCGGCCGATGTAAACGGCGCCCAATAGTGCAATAATCAACATGGGAGCCCATAATCTGATGTTGTAACGTGTAAAAATAATCCACGCCGAAGAGATCCAGATCAACCCAATTAGTGACAAAGCTCCACCCTCGAGTATGGCGTGCTGTAAAATCCGGTAAACGCCAAAAACGGTGGGCATAGCACCTGCAATGAGCAAAGAGCGCGATAGGCTACGGATGATTTTAATGCGAAGCGATTGGTTCACCGGACGGGGGAAAAGTGAAAAACGGGCCGAAATCTCACGGAATTTCTCTTCTTCCAAATCGGCTTCACTCTTTAACATCCCCCGGTTGATGGCTTCGGCCATAGCCAGATCCACTGCTTTTTTGCGGTAAGAACTGCGTGTACGCAGCAGCTCCTCCAATTGCTCGTTGGTATAACCGTGCATTTTTTGCTCCAGGCGGTCCCAAAACTCCTTATCGTCGGTATCGTTCGACATACCCTGATTTTTGAATAACTTCTACGCTGTTAATAACTATCGATTGGCCAATAAAGCCCAAATAATCCTCTTCAAATGTAAGTGATTTTGATTAAATACCGACTCGTGCAGCTGCTACCTATTCTGAATTGGGCTGCCGGCCAATGTTGCAAATTGGCGTGCGATCTCCAGTGATAAAGAAAACAAATTCTATATTTGTAACCATAAGCAAACCAATCGCTCAGCAATATGTACAACTTTGAATATCAGAACCCGGTTAAAATTATTTTTGGCAAAGGCCAAATAGCCCGCCTTTCAGAACAGATTAAAGGATACGAAAAAATTTTAATGGTATATGGTGGTGGCAGCATCTTCAACAACGGCATTTACGATCAGGTAACAGCAGCACTCAACGGTGCCCAGTGGATCGAATTTGGCGGTGTAGAGGTTAACCCAACCTACGAAACCTGTATGGAGGCCATAAAGATCGTTAAGCGCGAAAAAATCGATTTTCTACTGGCAGTTGGCGGGGGGTCTGTCCTCGATGCAGTAAAATTTATAGCTGCAGGAGCTTTGTACGAAAATGGCGATCCGTGGGACTTTCTGCAATTCAGGCATACCATCAATGTCGAAAAAGCACTCCCGCTTGGCAGCGTGCTTACCCTGCCGGCCACGGGTTCTGAAATGAATGGCAACTCGGTTATCTCCAAAACTGCAACGCAAGAAAAAATGGCTTTTGGGTCCTCATTTGTTATGCCAAAATTTTCGATTCTCGATCCAGTGGTGGTCTTCTCGCTGCCTGACCGGCAAGTGGCCAATGGAGTAGTCGACGCCTTTGTGCACGTTGTGGAGCAATACCTTACGTTCCCGGTAAATTCACCGCTTCAGGACAGGCAGGCAGAGGCCGTATTGCTTACCCTAATAGAGGAGGGCCCGAAAATACTGGCCAACCGAACCGATTACGAAGCAGCAGCCAACTTTATGTGGAGTGCCACCGTTGCCCTTAACGGAGCGCTAGCCGTTGGAGTTCCTCAGGATTGGGCTACCCATCAGATTGGACATGAACTTACCGCCTACCATGCAATCGACCATGCCCGCACACTGGCCATTGTTTTACCCGGAATGATGGACATTCGGCGCCGACAAAAAGAGGCCAAACTGCTCCAATTTGGAGAACGAATCTGGAACATAACCACCGAAACCATCGATGAACGTATCGATGAAACCATAGCCCATACGATTGCCTTTTTCGAAAAAATGGGCATTCCTACTCGACTTGGCGACTATCAGGTTTCGGTAGTCACCATCGATAAGATCGAACAACGGTTTAAACAAAGGGGGTCGCAATTTGGCGAAACCAAGGAGATTGATGCTGCCATTACCCGTCAAATTTTGGAACACCGCCTATAACAACCGATGATTCATAATTTTTGCAGGTTTTGATTCAACTCCTACCAACCTATTTTTTCGCACCGGAATTAAGTCAAAAGCGCTCTACACCATAATCTTGTTGGTTGTATCCAACACGTTTATGACCTTGGCTAGTATGGGCATCTCAAATTCTACGAGAGAAAGGGATATAAGCAGTTGGGACTGATTTCCATTATTTTGATAAGCTGGGGTATTGCTTTTTTTTAATATATGTTTCAGGATCTGGCCGACCGCATTAATTTTCAGGACAATGGTGTTCCTCTCATCCTTGTTCAGCTCAAAATATAACAGGAGGTGATAACGCTTATGGTATTCGTTGTTATTTCGTCGCTGTTGATTCGCAACGAAACTTCGAAGATGAAACACCAAATTGGCTTTATTTTTCTGGTATTGGCGGTCTATTTTTATTAAAAAAAAAGACGGTTATTCATTTCCATTACCAGCTTATTGTTGCCTGAAGGCCATAAACATCGTCACCAGCCACCGGAACAATCTGCACCATTTGCTTTTCGTGCTGCCGGCAGATAAAGTAACCTGTTACCGTGCCCAAAACCGCGCCAGCAAACACATCGCTTACCCAATGTTTGTTGTCGTACAGTCGGGATACCCCGACCAGGGTTGCGAGCCCGTATGATGCAATCGGAATCCATGGCTTGTCGCGATATTGGTAAGCCACCACCGAAGCCACGGAGAATGCAGAAGTTGTATGACCGGAGGGAAAACTCTTCCCATTGCCTGGGCCATACCATTCGTTTGGTTCAGGATCCCACCAAGCATTGGGTCGTATACGACCAAAGAGATACTTAGGCGCTTTGACCAACAGACCACTTATTAAATAACTCTGTATTGCCATCATGGCGGTTGCCGAGCCTTTGTTGTTATCATTGGTGAGGCCATGCACCATGAGGGCGCCAATGGTGAAAAAGGCATAGTAATTGGCAAGTGGTTCCAGTCCGTAGGTCGAAACGCGTGAGAGGCCAACCGTTTGGTTTTCCTGAAAAAAAGTGGAGACATTCCGGTCGGCAGCCGAAATGGCAACAGTAATCCCCCCCAACGATGCAAAAGTAAGCAATTGCTTACCATTCCATCGCACAGGTGCTGTTACCAGATGTCGTGAATTTTGCCAATAAGAGTTCAGGTAATCACGATTGAGATTCAGAGAATCGACCTGTGCTGATATGGGTCTGGACAGCAGCAATACCGTCCAAAAGATCCAAACAAAACGCAGCATACCTAAAAAAGTAATTGGTTTGCAGGCAATGAAGCTTTCATGCTGGGCAGACATAGGCCAAAACTTTCCGGGAACCTGCAAAATACAAATTAATTGGTTTCGTGCTTCTTAGCTTCGTTCCAGATGGCATCCATTTCTGCAAGCGTCATGTCGTGCAAACTTCTGCCTTTCAGAAGGGTTTGTTGCTCCAGAAAGTTAAACCGCCCAATGAATTTCAGATTGGTTCGCTCAAGTGCCGCTTCAGGATCGATGCCATACAATCGTGCCGCATTGACCAACGCAAAAAACAGGTCGCCAAATTCGGCTTCCATTTTGTCGTGGTGCTGGTCGGTTATCTCATGTCCGAGCTCTTCGACCTCCTCCTTTACTTTATCCCATACTTGTTCCCTGTATTCCCAATCAAAACCAACTCCCGAAGCCTTTTCTTGAATTCGGTTGGCTTTAACCAGCGCTGGCATAGCAGCCGGAACACCCTCTAAAACTCTATGATTGCGGCCTTTCTCTTTTAACTTCAGGGCTTCCCAATTCTCCTCCACTTCGCGAGCATCGGCCACCTCTATAGTACCAAAGACGTGCGGATGTCTGAATATCAGTTTCTCGTTGATGCTGTGCAGCACATCTGCCATGGTAAAAGCCCTTTTTTCAGATCCGATTTTTGCATAAAAAACTATATGCAGCATCAGATCGCCCAACTCTTTTTTAATCTCCTGCAGATCGCCTTTCAATATTGCGTCGCCCAGCTCATAGGTCTCTTCAATGGTAAGCTTTCGCAACGATTCAAGCGTCTGGTCTCGATCCCAGGGACATTTTTCACGCAACTCGTCCATTATTTCCAGCAGTCGCCGGAACTCTTGCAAAGCCTCTTCCATACCATTCGGATTAAGGATATAAAAGTAAACAATATTACCGCCCGTCCGAATTACGATTTTTGTTCGAGCAACTGAGCAATTGGTTTCGAATCATCGCCGGCAAAAAGCCTAACATGCGGAACCGGTATTTCAATGCCCTCCTTTTCAAGCACTTCTTTTACCGACTGAAAAATGCTGTTTTTTACGATTAAGAAGTTCTCCTTTTCATGCCAGACACCGAAAGTTAGTTCAATGCCTGCCGGGGTGAAGTGTTGAAATATTACCAACGGCTCTGGCTCATCAAGCACCCAATGATTTGCGGTAGCTATTTGCAGCAAAAGTTCCCGAAGCCGGTTCAGGTCGGTACGGTAGGCCACCGTTATCTTAAGGTCCATCCGTCGGATGGGAAATCTGGTTACATTAATCAATTCAGTACTTATAACAGTCTGGTTTGGAATTCGTAACAACAAATTATCGTAAGTTTTAATTTTAATCGATAAAAGATCTATCGAAAAGACCTTCCCAACTTTGTCGCCTATCCTTACCACATCGCCAATCTCGAACGACTTCTCGGAAACCAGGAAAAGTCCGCTCACAATATTTCCCAAGCTGGTTTGTGAGGCAACTCCAATAACAATACCCAACAATCCTGCTGCTCCAAAAAAGGCAGTGAGATCAACATCCAGTATCCGAAATACGATAAATAGCAAAACAGCGAGTCCGGTGTAAACAATTCCACGGTTTATAACCATTCGCGATTGCCGGGTCATGTGGCGGGTAAGCGTTATGCGAACCAAATACGCCAGTCCGTAGGTAGCGATTAATCCGATGGCCAAAGCCAGCGCCATTCGCAAAATCTTGTCGGCCATTTCGGGCGAAATTGAGATTCCCAGGTCCATAATCAGATTTGATACCAGTTTTTGATAAAATGAAAATTAATTTTCATCGACGACCGATTGCCGGAATTTCGCGGTGGGGCAATATGCTGATATCCTTCGCCATGAATGGATTTATCGAGTCTATAAGAAGCAGCACTCACCTGTTCTTTACCCGTATACTCGATAGACAACAAACTGGTCATCAAATGGTTTTCATGGGTTATCAGAGCTAAATTCTCGACCCTTACTATCAGCCGTTCTACTTCGAGCAGCAATGTGGAATTGTTGCTAATGTGTACCGGACAAACCGCATCCCATGGTTGAACACCAAGACGTCCTATCTCCTTTTGATAAAATCCCCCCATGGCATAGGCAGGTTCTCCGCTATCGGGCTCCCCGAACCATGTATGCGACAGCGACAATAATGGATACTCCACAATGAACTTGTCGGCCACCTGCTCACCAAAATAGAACTGCACCCAAAGCGGAATTTTGACAAAAAAATTCATGGTTTGTCCGGGTAGAATCCGCATTCCACTGTTCTTTAAGACCAAAGGCTTATCGGGAAGTGCCGGAGCCACCACCAAGGAGTTGGACTTCCCCGTCTGATAAAGATCGCATTCACTGACCGAAAAATCAACGGTTTTCAACTGCAGATCGACTTCATGCCACAGTTCACCTTCAGGCTCGCATTTAAAGCCCCACCCCATTGAAATGCGGCGCACTTGCAAATCGAGCTTGCCAGCCTTGAGCGAAAGTCCCTCACCATTGGCCAATTTGTATTTGTTGAAAATTTCAGTAACCTGCATCAATTAAAATTAAGGTGAACATTTGGTTGTCAAATCCTTTGCACATTTTGCTGCTCTGCCAGCCAAAATATGCTGCCGCTAAAATTGCAGTCTTCATTTTTAACGATAGTTCCAATTAAGATGAACACAGAACAGGGGAATATTTATCCGAATTTAACCGGTATATAATTCAAAAATACAACAAATAGCTTCAGAAAGATCTGTACCCCCAAAGATTTCACGTCGACCGGTTGGCTAACTGCCGCCTGCATTGATGATCATATTTTGCATGCAGTGAAGTCTAAAAAATTTAACATGCAGACAGAGATACATCGATTTTAAGTACTTTTGCGCCCATAAAAAATGGTTTAAAATACCTTTTGGGTACATTCCATCCATCGGGTTACCGTATTTTTGAAAACCCCCATCGGCAGAAGCCCTTAAATAGAAGGCTACGGAAGGTATTAATAATGTACAACCAGCAGATAGAGGAAATCGCAAACCTATGAAGATATCTTACAACTGGCTTAAAAGCTACCTCGATATTGAACACGCA
This sequence comes from uncultured Prolixibacteraceae bacterium, assembly GCA_964349885.1. Taxonomy (GTDB): domain Bacteria; phylum Bacteroidota; class Bacteroidia; order Bacteroidales; family Prolixibacteraceae; genus UBA1413. Next base: position 10,403 of record CAYGIQ010000087.1, read on the forward strand.
CCCGATGCATTGGCCGAACTGCTCACCAGCATTGGTCTCGAGGTTGCTGGCATCGAAACATTCGAATCCATTAAAGGAGGACTCAAAGGGGTAATTACCGGCAGGGTAATCGCCTGCGACCCTCATCCCAATAGCGACCATTTGAGTGTAACCAAGGTGGATGTTGGTTTGTGCGAGCTCCTGCCCATAGTTTGTGGCGCTCCCAATGTTGCTGAGGGGCAATCGGTTTTGGTTGCCACAGTAGGCACCATTATGTACGACCAAGATAAGGAGTTCATCATAAAAAAAGCCAAAATCAGAGGTGAAGTTTCGGAAGGAATGATCTGCTCTGAAGTTGAATTGGGCGTTGGAAGCGACGAAGCCGGAATTATGGTTCTGCCAGCTGAAACCCAACCGGGCATATCTGCTGCTGAGTACTTCCAGATAGAGACTGACTACATTATTGAAGTAGATATTACCCCCAACCGTATCGACGGGGCCTCTCACCTTGGAGTTGCCCGCGATGTAGCTGCGGCTATAAAACTTACGGGTAATAACAGCTACAAAAAGCCCACCATCGACAACTTTGCTATCGATAATCACGACCTCAACATTGAGGTGGAGGTCATGAACCCTGAAGCTTGTCCACGCTACTCGGGAATTACCATTTCGGGGGTTATCGTAGCTGATTCAC
>CAYGIQ010000088.1:0-10747 GCA_964349885.1 uncultured Prolixibacteraceae bacterium
AACCCACCGACACCGTACGTGCAATATTGTCGTACAAAGGTGTACTCTACAAAAAGCACTTAGCCGGAGGTGTTAAAAAAGGTGCATTCTCTCAGGAGGAGGCCGAACGCAAATTGGATCTTTGGTTAAATGAAAAAGAAACCAAAATTCAGGCTAAAAAGAACATGCTTTCAACCATTAGCGACAAGCTTCGCAGCGAACAGCTCGAAGCTGAAGCCAAAGTAAACGACGACCGTACCAAATCACTTGTCGCCAAAGCCTCCGCAATTGCTGCTGAAGCAAAAGCGGCACAGGAAGCTGCCACCGCTGAAACTGCAAAGGTAGTTGCCGAAGAGGTAGCTCCGGTTGAAGAGGAAGCTGCAGTGGAAGTACCCGAAGTGGAAACTCCGGTTGAAGAGGAAGCTGTAGTGGAAGTACCAGAAGTGGAAACTCCGGTTGAAGAAGAAGCTGTAGTGGAAGTACCCGAAGTGGAAGCTCCAGTTGAAGAAGCAGCTGTAGTGGAAATTCCGGAAGTGAAAGCTCCCGAAGTGGAAACTCCGGTTGATGAAGCACCTGCAGAAGGCGAAGAGAAACAGTAGACACTGTTCAGGGTTGACCACCAAAAAGATAGTAAAGCCACTCTGCAAAGGGTGGCTTTTTTGTAACCTTAGCCTCACAAAAAAACAATATCCCACCTTGTTATGGACACTTTCCCCCGCGATACAGTTGTTGAAATTGGCTATGTGCAGAAAGCGCATGGCATTGCAGGTGCTGTAACCCTTACTTTCGAGCCAGAATGGGAAACCATTCTCGAGGAGAGTAAAATATTGCTTATAGAAAACGATGGCATATTGGTTCCATGGCCGGTAGAGGAAGACGGCATGAGAATCATTACAGCACGCTCAGCCATTGTAAAACTAAGGTGGATCGACGGAGCGCTGGAAGCCCGGAAATTGAACGGTAAAAAAGTTTTCCTGCCGCAACAGACTGTTGGGCTTAAGGCAAACCCGACTGGCATTAACAGCTGGATAGGATTTGCCATTCGAGACGAAGAAGGCCTACTTTCAGGTACCATTCTGCACATCGACGACTATTCAGGAAATATAGTATTTACAATTGACCTCGATGGTTCAACTGCTTTGATTCCCTTTCATCCCGACCTGCTTGTTAATGTAAATGAGGCAGAAAAGAGGGTAACCTTAAAAATTCCTGAGGGATTGTTTGATTCCGATGTACCTACTGAATAAACCTTTTTTTGAAAGGCCATTGTAAGGGGGGGATGTAAATTCTTTCTCCAGTTGTAACATTTGAGTGTTTTGAGCGTCATACTTGATAGTTATTCAAACGAACAATTCCGCCATGAAAAGAAAACTACTTCTGGCAGCCCTGCTTGTGCTGGCCGTAACCAACATCTCCTATGCCCTGGCAGCAAGTCAGGTGCGTGAACTTCCGACTTTTACTGAAATTAGTCTGCGGGTTCCAGCCACAGTTACTGTTGTACAAGGGCCGCAGCAAAGTATCGAGATTGAAGCCGCCAAATCGACACTCGACGAATTGATTACAGAGGTTAGGGGCAGAACCCTGATCATCAGATTTCCATCGAGAAGCAGGTTTAACCGCAGCTTTATTGCCGGAGACATCAAAATTAAAGTTACAGTACCCGAAATTACCGCTCTCAACATTGCAGGATCAGGTGACATCTTGGCCGATCGGCTTTCTTCGTTGATTCTTGATCTAAATATCAGTGGCAGTGGCTCTATAAAAATTAAACGACTGGAAGCAGATAGGGTTATAGCCGTAATATCAGGCTCGGGAGACGTTGTAATAGAGGGAGGCGCACGCTCATCGGAATTCAATGGGTCGATCTCAGGATCGGGCAATATTCGAGCAGCAGACTATGAAGCTACTGCCGTCTCTCTCCGAATTGCTGGGTCGGGCAATGCCTACATTCAATCGAATGGTAATCTTTTTGCCCGTATTGCAGGTTCTGGCAATGTATTTTACACGGGCAACCCATCCATTGATATCTCAGTTGCAGGCTCAGGTAAAGTAGTTGATTCAAACCGATAATAATTGTACTTTTGGTTAGGCCTAATAAGGCCTGTGTTGTTTCACCACCCAATTGTTCTGTTTATTTGCATTGGCGTTTCATGCAACCTGAAAGGATTAACTCGCTTTTGTTGAAGCATCCTATCTTTGAAGGTTGGTGTAAAATCTCAAGCATTTTAACCAGCTTTTAACGTACTGGACCAACACACAAACCAAACGTAAAATTAGTATCATGGGAATTTTTAAAGAATTCAAACAATTTGCCCTGAAAGGGAATGTTGTAGACCTTGCTGTGGCAGTGGTAATTGGCGGCGTTTTTGGAAAAATTGTTACATCGCTGGTAAACGATGTAATCATGCCGCCCATAGGATTGCTGCTGGGGGGTGTCGATTTCTCTGAGTTGAAGATTGTTATGAAGAAGGCTGCCGAAGAGGCTGATGCAGTTACCTTAAATTATGGTGCTTTTGTGAACACCATTGTCGACTTTTTGATCATTGCAGGTGCGGTATTTTTATTGGTTAAGTTGCTTAACAAAACCAAAAAGAAGGAAGCACCAGCTCCCCCACCCGCTGCTCCGGCACCAACCAAGGAAGAGTTGCTTCTTACAGAGATCCGCGATTTGCTCGCCAAGCAGCTAAAATAGTTCAGGGAATATCCCCATTTTTAAATTGGGGACCTTCGCAATTACTTGCGGATAATTTCGATGCGCCCACCTTCGCCCAGCTTGATTATGGATGAGGGTTTGGCTGGCGTTGTTTCGTCGCGTCGGTAATGTACCACATAATCGACCTGATGTATGATTGCCTGATCTATATCGGAAAAATTGGATGGAGAGGGTTGTCCACTGAGGTTTGCAGATGTAGAAACCAGAGGCTTACGAAACTGTTTAAGCAACTCTGCAGAGAACTTCTCGCGGGTAAATCGAATTCCCACCGACCCATCGGACGAAATAAGGTTGCCTGCAAGATTTTTTGCTCCGGGATAGATCACCGTAAGGGGCGTGGTAGTAACTTCAATCAGATCCCATGCAATTTCAGGAACCTCACTAACGTACCGGTCGAGCAAAGCTGGGTTTTCCATAAGCACCAGCATGCTTTTGGAATCTTCGCGTTGTTTAATGTGGTAAATTCTTTGCACAGCCTCCGGATTGGTGGCATCGCACCCCAACCCCCAAATGGTGTCGGTAGGATAGAGAATTACTCCACCCTCTTTTAAAATTTTTAACGCAGCAGATATATCTTCAATCATTCTGGTACCAAATCCATGTACAACTTCATTAAGGCATTTACTCGGTTTTCGGGATGAAAAAACTGTGCACGCTTTTTACCTTTAGCCCTCATCGAGGTTGCTAACTCCTCACTTCCCATTATATCGAGCAGCTGCTGACCGAGTCCCGCCTCGTCGTTTGGATCACAATAGAGTGCGGCCTCAGCACCAATCTCAGGGAGACACGATACCGTTGAGGCAATTACCGGACAACCAGAAGCCATTGCTTCAACAACAGGCAACCCAAACCCTTCATAGTGCGACAGATATACCATACAAGTTGCTTGTTGATAGAGCGAAGGTACATCACTATCGGGAACATCATGCAAAAAATAGACTTTATTACCCAGCCGGTTCAGGGATATATATTTTACCAATTCATCTTTGTAAGGCGTTGCCTTTCCGACAATAACATAGGCAATATCGAGATTAAACCGGTGAATTGCCTTCAAAACGGCCAGATGGTTTTTACGCGCCTCAACCGTACCCACGGTAAGCAGATAGTGTTCGGGGAGATTGTATTTTGACAAAACCTCATTGTTGTAATCCTTTACCGAATTGAAAAAGAACCGCTCGGAAATGCTTTGATAGATAACTTCAATCTTCGATGGATCGATGTCGAGTTGTCTAATCAAATCTTTTCTGGTTGATTCACTTATGGCAATGATCTTAGATGCAGTAGAACAGGCATACTTCACCTTTTCGAGGTATATGCGACGATCGATGCGCTTATACCACATTGGGAAGCTCATAAAGATCAGATCGTGGATGGTGACTATCGATGGAATCCCTGTTTTATGAATCCCAGCAGGCAATTCGTTGCTTAACCCGTGAAAAAGCTGAATGTTGCGCTCCTTGAGTCTTCGGGTAAGTACGAAACTGCGCCATAAAGAGTTAAAAAGCTTGTAAAACCTACCAACCGGAGCAATAATTTCAAACAGTGGATATTCTTTGAAAAGTTTGGTGCGTAATTCCGGTGTGAACAGGACATACGAATGCTGAGGAAAGTATTTGTTGAGCGAAGCAAGGGTATTCCTGCTGTAATTCCCCAAACCTGCTCGGTTGACAAATGCTCTTTTGGCATCGAATCCTATAATCATAAACATTTAAGCTGAAAAAGCCGGCGGAAACCAGCTAAAAATTAACTTTCAAAAAGCATTTATACCGGAAAACTATTTGCCGCAGAGAAATCGAGTGTGGCAAAATAGTCATCGACCGTTTCGGCACGCCGAATTTGAACCACTTCACCTTCGGGGCGCAACAGCAATTCGGCCGATTTAAGCTTACCATTGTAGTTGAAACCCATAGCATGCCCATGGGCACCAGCATCGTGAATAACTACCATATCTCCAATCCCAATTTCAGGCAACTTACGATTGATAGCAAACTTATCGTTGTTTTCACAAAGAGAACCTGTAACATCGTAGGTTTTATCTGCAGGATTGTTTTCTTTACCCATTACAGTTATGTGGTGATAGGCACCATACATGGCAGGTCGCATCAGGTTTACCATACAAGCATCGAGCCCCACAAACTGTTTGTAGGTATCCTTGAGATGCAAAACACGGGCAACCAAATACCCAAAAGGACCTGTAATAACCCGCCCAACTTCAAAATAGATACGAAGTGGAGATAAACCGTTGCCAATTATAAGTGATTCGTACTTAGCCCGGATGCCAGAACTCATATAGTCGAGATCAACTGGCTGCTGACCTGGTTTGTAGGGAATCCCAATTCCTCCTCCCAAGTTGGCAAACTCGATGCGTATTCCGAGCTTTTCAGAGATTTCGGCGATCAGGGTAAATAAAATTTCGGCCGTTTCGATGAAATAGTTGGGGTCGAGTTCGTTTGAAGCCACCATAGTGTGGATCCCAAATCGTTTTACGCCTTTCTCTTTCGCCAGGCGATAGGCCTCGAACATCTGTTCGCGGGTAAGACCATATTTGGCCTCCTCTGGATGCCCTATGATTACATTACCCTCCTTTAAACTACCAGGATTGTAGCGAAAACAAAGCAGTTCAGGCAGACCAACCGATTTTTCGAGGTATTCGATGTGCGAGATATCGTCAAGATTAACAATTGCACCCAGTTCAATCGCCTTCGCATATTCATAATCAGGCGTGTCGTTTGAGGTAAACATGATTTCCTCACCCGTCATGCCAATTTTCTCGGCCAACACAAGTTCGGCCATTGAACTGCAATCAATACCAAAACCTTCGGTATGCAGAATGCGCATCAAAAAGGGATTGGGTGCTGACTTAATGGCGTAATACTCTTTAAAACCCGCGTTCCAGCTGAATGCACGGTTGAATTTCCGGGCGTATTCACGCATCGAATGTTCATCGTATATATGAAAAGGAGTTGGATGCACCGCAGCAATTGCTTCGAGTTGCTCCCTGGTAAAAGGCATTTTTTTACTGTTCATCACTTTTAGTTAACCGCGTAAAATTAGCAAATTAAATATTCGGGCACGTTTAGAAACACAACAACCATCCAGCCGATGCGGTTTATTAACTAACTGTAAACTTGGCTTAGAACCGAATATTGTATTTCAGTTTCAGGCGGGCTGCTCCATCGTTCATTTGCCAGCCCATTCCTTGATCGATATAACGGGCGCTGTATACCAGAATGATCTCATTGCCGGGTTTTACAATCCACTGAAACCGCGATTGCAGTCCCATGGTTTCGGTTCCACTGTCGTATTGTATATAGTTGTTGAGGGTAATCTCAGGACTAAACAGAAAATTGATACTGGCCTGATAGATGTTGGCAACGAAATGACTGTTGGAGCCAAAATCGATGATGTTCCGATTGAACTTAACCCCCAGAAAGATTGGGACTGCCACAGTCCAGTTGGCCGCAACCTGCACGTTTTTGCGTGTTCCGTTATAAAAATCGCCCCACCGGTAGGCGGCCTCGGTCCAAATCGCCCTACTGCCTTTAGACTTGAGCATTACACCCTGATGCCACCATGAATAGCTGTTGGCGGCCACAAAAGTGTTTTTATAAATATTGAAATCGCGTTCGAGCAATTCATATTGATTGGAAAACAGATAGGTTACTTCTTCGCCCGAGGTGAAGCGCAGTTTCATGGGTTGGAAAACGATTTCACGGGTCTCGGTTACTCCCTCTTCATTGGCTGCGTGGTCAAAGGTTATTCCGCTCAGAACCTGCAGTAAACCCCATTTACCTGGCCGGGGCCCCAACATTAGCTCACCATAAGTTTGGCGAATACCCACACGGGGGACAAATCCGACACCTGCGTTGAAATTCTGACCTATTGAATGGTAACCCAAGCGAAACCGCAATAGGTCGTTGGGATAGCTAAACTGCGCCCCCCAGGTAACATCGCTTCCTTCTATTCCTTCGGTCGATGACTTAAGTCCAAAAAGCAGCAACGAAATATTTTTGTTTCCTCTGAAAGTCGATGAAGCAAGCTTAAAATCGAAACCTGCCAGCATATTTTCTTCAGGCTGCAATGCATTTCCATAGGTTCCCAGAACCCCCAGCGATGATTGCTGCCCAAGATTCCTCGAAACTCTGGCAATCGAATAAGATTTGTTGTCATCGCCCCGCTCATCACTGATGTGCATAACCCCTAGGTTCCAGTCGCCCATCTGACCGGTAAGCTTTGCTCCATAGTTTATGGGTACCGGTAAGTTGTTTCCATCGAGACCTACCCGTCTGGAGAAAAAGGGAATCAGAATTTTATTGACAGGACTCTCCCGATCAGACTCCAATCCGAATTGAAAATAGTTGGCTCCATCCAGAAAAAAGGCGCGCTTCTCGGGAAAGTGCAGATTGAACCGAGTAAGGTTAATTTGACGGTCATCGACCTCAGTCTCGGCAAAATCGGTATTGATGGTGAGCGCCGATTTGAGGCCAGGGGTTATCTGATAAAAAAGATCGAGGCCACCGTCGAGTTTGGAACTGTTTTCGCCGGGACTACGGTAATCTAAACCGCCCAGCAAATAGGGCGACAGATCAATCCCTATACCTTGGGTAATGCCTTCGAGGCCCTCTAGTATGCCTGAATCAGAAACCTGAAAGCGCATGCTATTGACATTGGCCTCAGGCCAGTAGGAGATTTCCAACTTTCGTTGTATCGTTCTAAGCAATTTAAAGCCCCATTCGGTGCTCGACTTATCAAAGCCAAGAGTCTTAAAAGGAATGGCCAACTCACATTCCCAACCGTGCTCCACAATTTTCGACTTACCAATCCAAAGACCATTCCAGTCCTTGTTCAAGAAACCTCCGTTATCGCTAACGATAGCATCGCCAATAGATCCCCTCGGGCTAACCTGAAACCAGTAGGCAGTTCGCCGATCACCAAACGTATCGATAATGATCTGAATTTTATCGTCGTTGGCCAGACTGATGTCTCTGGCCATTTCCTTTGCCGTAATTTTGGTAGGGTCGTCGTACATTATAAACCCCAAATAGATATGGGTATCGTCGTACAGAACGTAGGCTTCGGTAGATTCCGAGGCGGGCATTCCGGGATTGGGTTCACGCTGGATAAATTCGGTTATGGGTATTGCCTGCCGCCAGACATCGTCGTCGAGCACTCCATTGATTACAGGCGGCTGATCGACACGTACAGCTTTAACCCGCGACTGACCAAAAAGCGCCAAATTCGGAAAGGCCATGCCAACGAGCAGCAGAATAACAGTTATTGGTTTCACGATAGTTTTGGTATTATGAATCCAACCGAAGCCAAAATAATATTTCGCACGGAAGATTCGATTTAGGTTATGTTGGTTTTTCACTCCATTTAGTTGTATAGTGGTTGTTGTCGATTGAATTCTTAAGGTATTACTTGGGTGTCACCAGTTCCGAAACCGGCCGATGGTTGATAGCCTGGCCAAAATCGGGATTGGGATTGGGCCCCATTTCAAATTCCAGAATGCCCCCGTTCACAATGGCTTCGTGGGTAATGAATGCATAAGGATAAGTCTTTCCGTTGAGCGTAACACGTTGTATGTAAATATTTTCGCTACTATTGTTTATTGCCCTAACAGTAAACTTTTTACGGTTCTCAAGGTTAAGTGTGACCTCACGATGAAGCGGACTGCCAAATACATATACAGAATTGGAGGGGTTTACCGGATAAAAACCAAGTGAAGAGAAGATATACCAGGCCGACATCTGACCGCAATCTTCATTTCCTATTATTCCGTCGGGCTTATCGGTATAATGGTGATCGAGAATATACCGCACCTTTTCGGCTGTCTTCCATTGCTGTCCGGCGAAAGCATAGAGGTACACCGTATGGTGACTCGGTTCATTTCCCTGAGCATATTGACCTATCAATCCGCTGATATCGGGCGATGCACCTTCATTAAGCTCTGATGGGACCAGAAAGAGCGAGTCGAGTCGTCTGATAAAAACTTCATCGCCTCCAAGCAACTCAATAAGACCCTCTGGATCCTGGGGAACCATCCACAGATATTGCCATGCGTTGCCTTCGGTATAATTGCCCTGTTCGTGAAGTGTAAAGATCGGATCGAAAGGTTCGTTCCAGGTGCCATCAAAATTACGACCCCTAAAAAATCCAACTTCATGATCGTAATAGTTGCGGTAGTAGCGGGCACGTTCCATGTAACTTTCATAGATATTGGTTCGGCCCATCGCTTTGGCCATGTAGGCTATTGCCCAATCGTCGACAGCATATTCAAGACCCTTGGAAACCGACTCTCTGGTTTTATCGGCCGGCACCCAACCCAGCTCCGACACATAGGGAAGCCCATCGCCATCGTCGTGGTTCGAGGTAACCAGCATCGCCTCGAGGGCTCTGTCCGGATCAAAATCACCAATCCCTTTCAGGTATGCATCAGCAATTACTGGAATGGAGTGGTTGCCTACCATTGTTCCGGTTTCGCATCCCATAAGATGCCAAACCGGCAGGCTGCCCTGATGGTCGTATATCGCCAGCATGGAATGCACAAAATCATTTACCCTATTGGGATCCAAAAGGGTATACAGTGGATGGGCCGCACGGTAGGTGTCCCAGAGTGAGAAAACCGTATAGTTGTCGAAACCGGGAGGAGCGTAAACCTGCTTATCTGTTCCACGGTAGGCTCCATCGCTGTCGTTGAAAAGCGAGGGATGAATCATAAGGTGGTACATGGCAGTATAGAAGGTACGCAATTGTTCGGGGCTGTCGCTAGAAAGCTCTATTTTACTTAGCTCACGGTTCCAGCTTACATCGGCATCCTGCACTACCTTGTCGAAATCCCAATGGGCAATTTCGGCATTAAGATTGGCAAGGGCTTTCTCTTCGCTTACCGGAGAGATACCGACCTTCATCAACAAGGTTCTTTGGCTTGTGCCTTCGAAGGTAAACACTGCCTGATAAGCGTTGTCTTCGGAGGCTGCACCCAACGAAGAACTAACGCGATCAAAGGTATCGAACATGACAGGGACTTCCGACAACTGTAGGGCAAAATAGATTCGCTGGTCGGGAGCCCATCCACGCGAATGGCGAAAACCAGAATAGGTAGTAGCATTGATCTGGCGGATATGCGCATCGGTTACCCTATCCCAACCAATCCCAGCCCTTAGATCTACAATGAGACGGGCGGTATCACCCTCCGGATAGCCATATCGATGCATGCCAACGCGTTGGGTAGCAGTAAGCTCAACAGAAACATTATGGGTTAACAGGTCGACCTGGTAATAACCTGGCCTTGCCTGTTCAGAGTCGTGCGAATAATAGGATGCATATCCTTCCGATATATCTTCCTGAAGGCCTTGGTAGGTGATCAATTTACCTGTGTATGGCATAACAAGAATATCTCCCAGATCGCCAATACCGGTTCCGCTTAAATGGGTATGCGAAAATCCGTGCATCACGCTATCCGAATAGTGGTAACCCGAGCACCAGTCCCATCCCTTTACAAAATTGGTGGGACCCAGTTGTACCGCTCCATAGGGAACATTCGCCCCTAAAAAAACATGCCCATGATAATCGGTTCCAATGTATGGATCAACATATTGGGTATAGTTGGGTAACGAAGTCTCATGATTGCAAGAGAGAATTGCAGCTGCAACAAAAGTTATAAATAGGTGCCATTTCCTCATAATACCTTTGGGTTTTACATCATCAGACAATGTTGATCAAAGTAATTACCGCAATCATTTTAAATACCTTAAAAAACGTTGGTGAACATACAAAAAAGTGTTGCTGGCAGATCTTCCCCGCTGGTAAAATTAACATTATTGGTATGTCAAATTCTACATTCGACCATTTCAGGGATACAAAAACAAGAAAAAACCGACCCTGGGGTCGGTTTTACCACTATATTGTCGATTTTAAAAATTGGCAGAACAGGTAAATTCTAATTGCAGCTTTGGTCAGATGGCTTCAGTGTCAACTACTTTCGACAGAATTTCGATGTAGGGAAGCAACAGATATTGCTTACCATCGAATTCGATTTCGGTACCTGCATAC
>CAYGIQ010000089.1:0-10496 GCA_964349885.1 uncultured Prolixibacteraceae bacterium
CCGCATACCCCCTTCGAAGGTACCGCCTTTCGCGCCCCGCAACAAACCTGCAGAGCCGCCATGGATCCTGAAGGTATGCCATGGGCCGTTGTCGGAAGTAAAAATCACAAGGGTATTTTCATCCAAACCTTCCTCCTTAAGGGCTGCAATAATTTCACCCACAGACCAATCGATCTCTTCAATTACATCGCCATAAAAACCGGCCAGGGAGACATCTTTAAATTCGGCCGATCGGAACAACGGAATATGGGGTAAGGAGTGCGCCAGATAGATAAAAAAGGGCTCATCTTTAAACTCCCTAATTTTTTGAACAGCCTCCTCGGTAAACCGTTTTGTAATGGTACGCTGGTCGGCCGGTCTTTCAACGATTTCGGTATTCCTCATTATAGGTACATGATAGGCACTAAAGTCTTCATCGTCGGCCAGTTGAATGTGTGCATCGATGTAGTTGCCTACACCCGAACCCGGCACTCGGTCCATATCGTTCGAATAGGGTATTCCAAAATAACTCTCAAATCCGTGATCGGTAGGAAGATGTGGTGAGAAATGTCCAAGGTGCCATTTACCGACAGCTGCTGTGCGGTATCCGTTTCCTTGCAAAAGCTTGGCTATGGTCAACTCGGTCTGCGGAAGTCCGCCATTTGAGTCTGGGAACAGTACCCGTCTTCTGTCGCTGGTCATACCCGACCGCACAGCAAGTCTCCCTGTAAGCAACCCGGCTCTGCTCGGAGTGCATACCGGCGCAGAAACATAAAAACTGGTCCATTTTTGGCCCTCTGCTGCCATATTATCGAGGTGTGGTGTGTGGATAGATGGATGCCCAAAAACACCTATATCGCCATACCCCATGTCGTCGGTAAAGATTACTATGAAGTTGGGTTTAGACACCGGTTGCGGAAGGGTTTGTGCAATCAACGGCATTGAGCACAGGCTCATGCCCATGGTCATTACTTTGGCGATTGCCATAGTATGGGTTGTGATTTGCTTCATTTTATAAGTTTTATATGGTTATAATGGGTTTGCCAAACGTTGGCCCGTAATCCGGTCAAACCTGTCGGGCGTGGGGTTCACGGGAATGGTATCGTTGTATTCGAGTATCCAGTTGTCGAGCGTGGAGCGCATTTCGTTGAGCACCCCACTATAATTTTCGTCCAGCACAAGGTTGTTCATCTGGTAACGATCGGCAACCACATCGTACAGCTCCTCTGCAGAGCGCGGAAATATAAAACAATCTTGCTGATGGGAAGGCAACGTACCTGCGTTGTACATTTCAATCATCTTCTGGAAAGTGATGCTTCTTACAGCATCGGCTGGCGGCGAGGCGTTTAGTTCGGGGAAAGCGTTTCTAATGTATAGGTACTTAGAACTGCGCACTGCCCTTTCGTGCGCCTGAAAATCGTGCCAATTGTGCTCAGCAAAGATGTGCTCTCTGAAGGAACTGTCGGGGTATTGGAACAGGTTTGCAAACGAATTTCCCTGAAGTACGGAAGGGATCTCAGCACCTGCCAAACTTAAAATGGTAGGAGCAATATCGATGGCGCTAATCAGGGCATTGGTCACACCTGGGTTAATCTTTGCAGGCCACTTGACGATGAAGGGTGTTTTAATTCCACTATCGTACAACCTCGTTTTATCTCTGGGAAAAGGCCGGCCATTGTCCGTCATAAAAATCAATACCGTATTTTCGCTTATTCCCTGTTCTATTAATTCGTTCATTATTAAACCCACATACGAATCGAGCCGCGAAATCTCATCATAATAGAGTGCCAGATCTTCCCTTGTCGATTCGTTATCGGGCAGGTAGGGAGGAACCACAACTTCGGCTGGTAAATGTGGATTATCTATAATGCCCACCTCATAATTTCTATGCGGATCGAGTGCAGCAAACCAATAGAAGAAAGGCATCTCTTTGGGTCGGTTTTGGAGTGCTTCCATCCAAAATTCGCTGCCACTTGGAGAACCTCCATAAATGGTATCAAACTCAGAGCGAATGCCACCTAGATGGTATTTCCCAGCTAGGGCAGTATAATAACCCACCTTTTGCAATTCGCCCGGAAACAGAATCTGATGTTCTGGCAACGGCATGTGAAGCTCTTGGGCACCTGTGGCATGAGGATACCTGCCGGTAAGAATGCTGGCACGACTTGGACTGCAGGAGCTTGTGGTTAAGAATGCATTGGTAAAAAGCAGTCCGTCTTCGGCAAGCTTGTTTATGTTGGGTGTTCTGATGCTTTGGTTTCCGTATGCTCCAAAATCATCCCAGGCTGCATCGTCGGCAATGATAACAATAAAGTTGGGCGGTTGCACCTTCTGCTTTTCGCTGCTTACACATGAAACAGCAAAAGAAAGCAGCGCAAAAGATCCCCAAATCGAATTTTTCATTAGTTGGTGTATTGATGGTATTGACGCATTTCTATCTCCCAATTGTTCATCTTTTCGACCATATCCTCAAATATTTTGGGATGCGCAGTCTTAAGATTGATGGTTTCGGACACATCGGTTTCCAGGTTAAACAGGTACCTCTGATCTTGCACCTTAAGGTACTTCCAGTCTCCGCTGCGAACAGCCCATTGGTTGTTGTATCTCCAGAAAATGGATCGATCTGGCAGCTTCGAATCCTTAAAGAGCATTCCAGAGAAATCGACTCCGTCGAACGAAGTGGCAGAGGGAATGCCTGCAATGTTCATAATTGTTGGCAGGATATCCATACTCATCAGAACGGAAGCCGATGTTCTTCCAGCCATAATTTTCCCCGGGAAGAGGGCTATTGCCGGTACTCTGATGCCACCTTCCCACAGGGTAGTCTTGAAGTTGTTGAGCACTCCGTTGCTGCCCACCTCAAGTGCTCCGTTGTCGGAACAAAACAGCACAAAAGTGTTGTCTGATAAACCCAGATCTTTCAGTTTCTGCAAAATTCGGCCAATGTTTTCGTCCATTACTTCAATCATCTCCTTGTAGGCAACATCCCTGTCGGTGCGTGAACCGTAGCTGGGAAATGTTTCGCCGGGCAAACGATCGGCCTTGTCATTCCGTCCTTGGAACGGAAAGTGCGGAGCACCATGGGGCAAGTAGAGCAGGAAAGGCTTGTTTTGGTTCTGCTCCATAAAATCAATCGCCTTATCGGTAATAAGATCGGTAAGGTAACCCTCCTCAAAAATTGTATCCTTATTGAGCCACCAGTCGTGCAGGCCCGCTCCGTCTCTATGGGAGATGTAGTCGACATTTCCGCTAACAAAGCCGTAAAAAGTATCGAACCCATGGTTTGTGGGGTTGTAGCGAACATCGTAGCCCAAATGCCATTTGCCAAAGATGCCGGTGGCGTATCCTTCTTTCTGGAATATCTCCCCCATGGTAAGTTCGGAATCCAAGATTCCGCCAGCATTCCGTCGTTCCAACGATGCATAAATTACGCCTTCTAATCCGGCTCGTTGCTGATAATTTCCGGTCAACAAGGCAGCGCGTGTTGGGGTGCACACCGTTCCGTTCGAATAGTAATTGGTGAACTTTATGCCCTCTGCAGCCATGCGGTCCAGCACGGGGGTCTTTATGGTGGTATTGCCATAACAGCCAATATCGCCATAGCCCAGATCGTCGGCCATGATGATTACAATGTTGGGCTTTGCAGCCGTCCCCGACTGCCCCATGCCGTTCAGGCTGCAGGTTACCGCCGACAGCAACAATAGTCCCGATTTAATTTCACTTACCATGCTGTTGTTTCTCATCTGACAAAAATTTAACGACTACACCAAAACCTTGGCTTACTTCAAACCACATTGAAGCCAACGCACACCTGCTTTTGCCTTTACTCGGCAGTCCATAGTACGGCAACGTTATGTTACCGTGTTCCCCTCCATTTTCCGGCAGCCCGTTCAATGCAACCACAACGCCAACGACCTTGATTCCAGTCAGCTACCAATCGCGCTGAGTCACAACACTATCTGAATTACGGCCTCTGCCAGGGCACTGAACCCGACCGACGGATGTGCTGAGACAATGAAAACTTCAACTCCTGAAATATCGCTGAGTTTGTCGACAAGGGATTCTTTTCGTATGGGTCGCTCCAAATATCAAACATCTGGAGCGGTTCGTAGGGTGAATTTTGCAACAACTTGTACCTTCCACGTCGTGCAGCATAATAGGCCAATCCTCCATAAAGACCACCCTCGCGTCGCACAAAATAGACCGTTCGGTCGTCGGTTACCTGATTTTGCCCTGTCAATGAAGACAAGATAGAGATACCATCAATATCGTTGGGTATTTTACCGCTGGCAGCTTCTACCAGTGTTGGATAAATATCCATGGTAAGTGCCAGATTATCGTTGCGCGTTCCGGGCTCGATTTTGCCCGGCCAAACAAAACACGTTGGCACCTTTATGCCCCCTTCGTACATATCCTGTTTCCCTTCGCGCAGGTTTCCGTTGGATGCACCATGCGGAAGACTGCCGCCATTGTCGGAGGTATAGATGACAATGGTATTTTTTGCCAAGCCATGTGCTTCGAGTGCTGCAAGCACTTTGCCAATAGCATGGTCCATGTGTTCGACAAATGCAATGTTGTTTGCCCTGATGTGAGGCAAATGGGGTTCCCTTTTTTTAACCATATCCAACCACTCTTGAGGCGGCTGAATGGGGAAATGGGGAGCATTGTAGGAAAGAAATAAGAAGAATGGATCATCTTTCTGGCTGGCTTTGGCAAGATAATCTATTGCATAGTCAGAAAATAGGTCCGTTGCATGGCCTTGCGGTTTGATTTCGGTGCTGTTGAGCCGCATATAATTATTGCCATGCCGCAAATGGGTCCAATAGTCGTCCATCATATCGCCCAAAAAACCATGAAAGAAATCAAAACCCCGTTCATTGGGTGTATTCGGCGATTCCAATCCTAAGTGCCATTTGCCAACAATGGCCGTTTGATAGCCAGACCTTTTGAGAATCTCGGGCAAGGTTGTTTTGTCGGTTCTTAAGTATCCCCAGCTGTTTTCCTCGTGGGTTCTTATTACTCCGGGCACCCCCGACATATCGGGATACATACCGGTAAGCAGACTAGCACGGGTTGGTGAACAAACTGTGCAATTGGAGTAAAAACTGGTCATTTTAACTCCTTTGGCAAACAGATTGTCGAGGTTTGGAGTCTGGATATCTGTTCCGCCTGTAACCGACAGGTCGCCATAACCATGGTCGTCGACCATAATCAACAAGATGTTGGGCTTATCGGTATTCGATCGTGACCCCTGCGCAAATGCAAGGTTTCCGGTAGTTTGGAGTGCCGCAGCGGCGAGAATGGCCAATTGTCCTTTTCCAATCATATCTATTAATTTAATTTGTCAAAAAAAAATATTCTATGGCTTTACAATAGATCCTTCCCAATTGCGACAGAAGGTAGGTATTAAAGATCAGCTATTAATTTGGGATTAAGCACCCAATTTATGCGCATAAAAAATGGCAATCAGGATTTAAAAAAGAAAAATGATTCCCCGGAGCTTGAATTCCGGGGAATACCAAACTAACTATTTAACCAGCTACCAACCTGGATTTTGCGTAAGGTTTTCGTTTAACGACATTTCGCTGAGCGGAATAGGAAGCAGATTGAAATGGGCGAGATATCCTTGAGGGAACCGTGTCTCGATGAGACCACCCGTGTGATCGCGGATCTCAATGGGATAACGATTGTTAAGAAATCCGTCCATTTTATGCCATCGTTTAATATCCATCCAATAAAGACCTTCGAGGGCAAATTCTATCCTTCGCTCATGGCGTAGCCTTTTTCTGGCCTCCTCGCGGGAAAGACCCGCAGGGAGCGTGAACATTTTTACATCATTTCTTTCGGTCCGGACCCTATTGATAAGGGCAACGGCTTCATCGACATTGCCCCCGGATTCGATCAATGCTTCGGCCTTCGACAACAACACATCGGCATAACGCATAACAATATTGTTCAGATCAGACTGATCGGCAGGAGGCATATCCTCCATTTTATCGACCCTATATTTGCGCGTGCTCAAGTGTTTAATACGGTTGCCAGGGTGGTTGAAAGCCCCTCCGGGATAGATATAGTTGGGAAATCTAAATCCAAGGTAATACGAT
Organism: uncultured Prolixibacteraceae bacterium; assembly: GCA_964349885.1. Lineage (GTDB taxonomy): Bacteria > Bacteroidota > Bacteroidia > Bacteroidales > Prolixibacteraceae > UBA1413. The sequence goes on from CAYGIQ010000089.1 coordinate 6,084, forward strand.
CCGGGTACCACAACGGTAAATTTGAGCCGTGGATCCCATCCATCGTATGGATTGTTCAAATCAATCTGAGATTGCAGGTACTTACCCGGCGTGCCATCGATGCGTTCGTAGGCATTCACCAGATCATCGGTTGGAACATAACGGGTGCCACGTGTCCAGCTCCCTGTACCCGTACCTGTAAACTGATCCAATCGGGTTCCCTGTCCGTTCTCACCCCTAATGTATTGAATGTCAAATATCACTTCAGCGTTGTTCTCGTTGGCCAGTTGAAACATACCTTCGTAACTGGGAAAAAGAGAATATTTGCCAAGCGCAATAATTTGATTCGACATGGTTATAACATCTGGGAACTTACCCTGGTAAAGGAATGCGCGCATTTTCATGGACATGGCAGCGCCTTTGGTTGCTCGTCCAACTTTTGGGGCATTCACGCCAAGCTTATTGATTGCAAGGTCATAATCGGAGTGCACCTGTGCCCATATCTCATCGGCCGATGCTCTGCTAACATTTCTTGCTTCCTCGCCGGTAATATTTCCTAAAATCAGCGGAACTCCACCGAACGACTCAACAAGTAATGAGTAAGCCAAACCACGCAAGAAGTGGGCCTCGCCCTGGTATATGTTTTTCGCTTCGGCAGGAAGGTCTAATTCATCGAGCACCTTCAATAAGTAGTTTGCGCGGTATATAACCCCATACGACTTTCTCCAACGGTAATTTATCGTACCTCCTGAGGTGGAAGCCAATTGTCCGTTTCCAAGTTGTGTAATGGCAAAATTGCCCCAGTTAAAAGCATTGGGGGTGGCGCCATCCAGCACTCCAAAGCCAAAAAGTCCTTCATTGTAGATTTCATGTTCGCGAAGCTGTCCGTACACCCCATTTAAGAGGAGTACAACATCGTCCTCATTTTGAGGAAAATTGGCAGAGGTAATTTTATCTTCCGGGAACAGGTCTAGGTATTGGTCGGCACATCCACTGGATGAGGCTATTAGCAACAACAATATAAATGCCAGTAAATTATTATATGGTTTCATAAGAGTCTGTTTAAAAGTTAATATTCAATCCCATTGAGATAATGCGCGAAACAGGATATTGATTATTTCCGTGAGAGAATGAATCTTTCTCGGGATCGAACCCTTCAAAATCTTTGTCCACCAGCACAAATACATTTTGTGCATTGGCAAACAGATAGACTTTCTGCAATCCAATGGATTCGGTGAGCTCCGATGGAAGAGCGTAGCCCAGTTGAAGGTTTTTAAGTTTTAAGAAACTAATATCCTTTACCCAATAAGACGACTGCTGATTATCCCAGGAGTTGTTGAAGATGGCAATGGGCACATTGGTGTCTGTGTTTTGCGGAGTCCATGCATCCCGAAATCTGATTGGTATGGTTCTGTTTTCATAGTCGAGTTGGGTAAATGAGTTGGCGTTGTACCCATTGGCTCCGAAAACTCCCTGGAATAGAAAACTCAGATCAAACCCCTGATAATTAAAGCTCGTATTTAAACCATAGGTGAATTTGGGAATGGTATTCCCCAGTTCCTGCCGGTCTTCGAAACCCAATCTTCCGTCGTTGTTTAAATCTTCAAACTTTAAATTCCCGGGAATTGGCTTAAAGCTGTTAGAATGCATGTGCTCCAGAACCTCTTGTTGGGTTTGGTAGATCCCAATTACTTTGTATCCATACAGTGTTCTGAAGGAATATCCTTCCCGAATTAGGTAGAGCTGATCAGGAGATTTTCCACCTTGAAATTTGGTGACCAGATTGTCGATGTAGGTCAAATTTAAACCTACATTGTAGCCAAATTGCTTTCTGCTCTGAGCCTGACTGTTGTAGTTTATCGTAAATTCAAAACCCTCATTGACCATTTCACCAATGTTTTCGAAAGGCGGTATAAGACCTCCCAGCATTTCAGGGATTGGCAGCTGTACAATAATGTCGCGGGTAGTCTTTTTGAAATAGTCGGTTTCAATTGTCAGGCGGTTATCCAGCAGACCAATATCCATCCCTATATCAAGCGTTGAGGTGGTCTCCCAGGTAATATCTTCGTCGACCAGAGAGGTTACCGCAGCCCCTGGCAAAAGGGTTCCACCGGAACTATAGCTCAAGGCATTGCCTTGGTTAATGACGGTCAGGTAGGGCCAAAAGCCGGCAATATTCTGGTTGCCAAGCTGCCCCCACGAAGCGCGCAATTTTAGATTGGAGAATAGGTTAAGGTCCTGAACAAACGATTCTTCACTCACCCTCCATGCGGCCGAGAATCCAGGGAATATGCCCCACCGGTTTCCCTTTTTGAACCTGGAAGAAGCATCCGCCCTCAAGTTGGCTTCAACAAGGTATTTATCGGCCAACCCATAATTTAATCTACCAAAGTAGGAGAACATTCTCAATCCGTTGAGGTTACCTTGTGCCTGAAAACCCGACGTACCAGCATCCACCTGGGTTAAACCCTCTTTGGGTGGATTAGACTTGCGGGCATATACATTTTTAATCACCAAGTCCTCAAGCTGGATTCCTGCGATAGCAGATATCTCGTGCAATTCAAGAAAACGCTTGTTAAAGTTAAGTGTCGAAAACACATTGTTCGTACGCCGTGAGACTTGCGATCGGCTCATCTCTATTCCTTCGCGGTTGAAATTTTTTGTCATCATTGGAATTCCGGAATCGGTATAGCCCACAAGTGTTTCATTATGGTTATCGATCAAACTCCAATTGCCATTAGAAGCCACCGTTGTGCGCCAATTCAGAAAGCTAAAGAGCTTCAAATCTGCCGAGGCATTGATGGCCAAAAAGTCATCCTCCGATAGTCTTCTTCCATTGGCCGCTTCAATAAATGGATTCCTGTTGTCATACAATAAAATGCCCCCAGGCGACATGGCCTCTACCGAACCAAACCGTCCGTCGCGGGTATAGGGAGTAGAATAGGGGGGTGCGCCTGATAGCATGTCAAACACCCTACCAAGCGATCCGTAAACGATGTCATTGTAGGGCTCAGTAGAAACTCTCCGGCTGTAGTTGATACGACCATCCAATGTCAACCAGCTGTAAACATTCATTTCGAGGTTTGCACGTATTCCATACCTTTGAGAATTGGTATTCATGATCAAACCGTCCTGATTCAGATAGTTAAAAGAGAGGAATGAGGTACTCTTTTCGGAACCACCCCGAACAGACAGATTGTGTTCCTGAATAGGCGAATTTTCGAACAACACATCAAACCAATCGGTGTTTGGATATTTGTAAGGGTCGGTTCCCGATTCGAAGGCAGCAATAACGCTCTCGGCAAACAGTGGACTTCCTCCCTGATTCTGCAGAGCCACGTTGGTAATCCGCATATGCTCAGCACTGTTTGTAATCAAGTCGTACCTACGTCCGAGCGATTGAACTCCATAATAGGAGGAAAGATTGACCTGCATGTTCTCTTCAAGCCGCCCCATTTTGGTGGTAACCAGAATGACACCGTTTGCAGCCTTCGACCCATAAATGGCCGCACTTGCTGCATCCTTTAGAACAGACACACTCTCGATATCGTTGGGATTGATCTGATCAAAACTACCTTCCACCCCATCGATGATTACCAACGGGTTGGAGTTGTTTAGGGTTCCCCAACCCCGCACCCAAATCTGTGCACCATCGGCACCGGGTTTTCCTGAATTTTGACTAACCCACAGTCCGGGGATCCGACCACTTAGGGCCTGCGATGCATTGGTAATGGGCCGGTTGTCTAACTCTTCGTCGAAATTAATTACCGAAACAGCCCCCGAAAGATTAACCTTTCTTTGTACGCCAAATCCAACTGCCACCACCTCTTCAATTCCAATGGTTTCGTCCATAAGGCTTACATCAATAACCGTTTGATTGGTAAAGGCAATTTCCTGAGCACGCATTCCTACGAATGAATAAACAATTACGGCGTTGCTTCCAAGCCCGCTAAGGGTATACGATCCGTCGAAGTTTGTCATGGTCCCCAAAGTTGTACCCTTAATGAAAACCGTAACCCCGGGGAGCGGCGCTCCTGTGCGGTCGGTTACCTTTCCGGATATGGCACTTTGCTGGGCTAACTGTGCCGTTTCAAATTTAGGAGCAAGTATAATTTTGCGATCCAAAACAGAAACCTCCACATTCTGATCAGCAAATAGCTGGTTAACCAGAGCCATCAACTGTCTGTTTTCGACATTCACATCGACCATTCTATCTACATCAATCAGTTCATTGTTGTAGATAAAGTAGAAATTACTCTGACTCTCAATCTCCTTTAATGCCTCCTTAATGGTAACACGGTTCATCCGCATCGAAACTGCAAGATTCTGCGAATAACCAGTATTGGCCAGAATGCTTAAAGTCGAAGTAATTAATAGAATTAGTGTTAATTTCATCATAAGTAGCAGTTGGTTTAATACCCCATGGTTTGAGAT
>CAYGIQ010000090.1:0-10276 GCA_964349885.1 uncultured Prolixibacteraceae bacterium
GATGCTTCGCCTGCAAACATAGCATAATCAAACAAAAGGGTAACCGACTGATCGCCAACGGTGCTCTGCTCAAGTTCTTCAACAAACGCTTCTGGTGTGAGATCCGATAGTGGATTCCAAGAATTTGAAAGGAGCAGCTTTGAATTTCTTTCCGGGTCGAGCATCAAGAGCTTAAGCATGGGTTCCCGGGCATTGGCATACAGCATATCGGGACTTCTCCATCCCAAAAGGTGGCGTGAACCTTCGGCAATGGTCGTTTCAAATCCAAAAGCGTGAATGGCTGTGCCTATGTCGTCGGAGTAGAGCAATTCTCCATTGAAGAACGTGGTGGGATGCGTATAGAAATGTTTCTGCAGTAGGTGCCGGTGACGAATCACCTCCTCCCTGAAGGCTGGCTTGCTGTAGGCCGAAGCGAGGGAGTGGGCCCAGGTGCCACCTAGAAATTCTACGTGGCCGGTTTGTTGTAACTCCGAAAAAGACGAAATTACTTGCGGGGTATATTGTCCGAAAAGCTCTAAGGCACTGCCCGAAAGGTAAAAGGCTGCCTTAAGCTTTCCCTGTCCTTGCTGTAGATTGCGGAGCAGCATTCCATTGAGTGGAAGGTATGCCCGTTGTGCCAGCTTTTCTGTTCCGGTCTGATTGGCAAAATCATCGAAGTAGTAGTGTTCCCGACCAATGTCGAAAAACCGATAACGACGGAATTGAAAAGGGTGATGTACCCTGAATATGAGGTTCAGTCGCTTCATGCCTGAGGAACTTGTTTATGGTTTTCCGAGATTTCGTTGTAAAGGCTCCTGATTTGTTTGGCCGAATGCACCCATTGAAGATGATCTACCTCAACCTTGCCTGATTTTCTGAGTATTCCCGATAAGGCTGGATATTTCAGCAGTCCATGAATTGTGTCGGCCAGGGCGTAGGTATCCCAGAAATCGATTTTAACAGCGTAATGCACAATCTCTGCCACTCCCGATTGTTTGCTTACAATTACCGGTACGCCGGCTTGCATGGCCTCCAGAGGAACAATTCCAAAGGGTTCAGAAACAGAGGGCATTACACATACATCGCTGATGCTGAGCAAATGGTCGGCATCCTGCTGTTCGAGAAATCCTGTAAAATGAAATTTGTCGGATATCCCCAGACGGGCACACTGTTCTACCATTTGTTCCATTAGGTCGCCACTGCCCGCCATAACGAACCGCACATTTTTCAATTTTCGCAGCACCAGATTGGCAGCCTCAATGAAGTATTCAGGTCCTTTTTGATAGGTAATCCGGCCCAGAAAGGTTACAGTTTTCTCATGTGCCTTCTTTTCGAAAATAACATTCCGTGGAAGTTCGCGGGGTTCTATTCCGTTGTACACTGTAACCACTTTTTCGGGGGCTATGTGGTACTTTTCAATAATGGTTTGCCTGGTGAGGTTGCTTACTGCCACCACCTTGTCTGCGTATTCCATTCCCTCGCGCTCAATGGCATATACATTTGGGTTTACATTGCCTCCCGATCGGTCGAATTCGGTGGCATGTACGTGAACAACCAACGGCTTACCGGTGGTTTTACTGGCCTTAATCCCTGCTGGAAAAGCCATCCAGTCGTGGGCATGCACAAGGTCAAAGGCCTGTTCCTGGGCAATAACCCCTGCTACCAGCGCGAATTTTCGAATCTCCTGATAAAGGTTGTGGCTGTAATCGCCCGAGAACTCTAGGGTACCCGAATCGGTTACTTCTACAAAGGAGGTATTGGAATCGTACCTTTGTGACTTCAGTCTCCAAAAGTCGTCCGGGGTAATGTAGGGAATCAGTTCAGAAGTAACGCCAATAAGTTCGGTGAGTTTTCCTTTTTGAGTAAGGTCAAGCCATTCCCTCAATACAGGCACTTGGTTGGCACCTAATAGTTCGGTGCCTTCAGGTTGCTCGTCGCCCCAAGCACGCGGCACTACAAAAACAATATCGGTATCGGTTAGCGTCGAAAGTCCCTTCGACAGACCATAACAGGCTGTCCCTAAACCACCCGAAATATGGGGGGGGAACTCCCATCCAAACATCAGAATCTTCATGAAATCAATGTCATACACACACAGTTTCCGTCGGCAACGGAGTATCCAAGCCTGCCGGGCACTCCACTACACAACCATGGCTAAGGTACAACTGAAATGTTCAGATTGCAAGGTAAACTACTTTTTTTGTTTCGAAAAATTCCCCTTCGAAATGTTCCGAAAGCTCATATACCACCGCCCGTTTGCCAAAGGGCTTCAGTTCGTTGGTGAGATCGCCTCCCTTTAGATAGAGTATTCCGTTGGGCAATGCGTTTTGATGTTGTTTGGAGATATTTTTGGAAATCCAGCCGAAAAAGGTCGGCAATTTGGTAACCGCACGGCTTACAACAAAGTCGTAACGCTCGGCCAAATTTTCGGCCCTCACCTGACCCGCCGTTACGTTGCTTAACTGAAGCGAACCTGCAATTTCAGATACTACCTTAATCTTTTTTCCGATGGAATCTACCAGATGAAAGTGGACTTCAGGAAACATGATGGCCAACGGGATACCCGGGAACCCGCCTCCTGTTCCCACATCCAGAATTCTGCTGCCCTCTGTAAAGCGCAAAATTTTGGCAATACCCAACGAATGCAGAATGTGTTTTTCGTATAGTCCTTCCATATCCTTTCGCGAAATTACATTGATTTGCGCGTTCCAGTGTGAGTACAACTCATTGAGAGCGCCAAATCGCTCGATTTGTATCGGCGTTAATTGTGGGAAGTATTTTGTTATGAGGGTTACATTGCCCGACATGGATAATTTCTTCAGTTAAGGGATAATCTATTGATCCCGCATTTCGCTGGTGTCGATAAGCTTAAAAAGCATTTGCCTTGCCCTGAAAAGCTGAGCCTTTACCGTGCCTAGGGGCAGATTTAATTCGGCAGCAATCTCTTCGTACGACAGTTCCCTGAAATATCGGTATTCGACCAAGGCCTGATATCTGGGTTTAAGTTTTCTTACTACACGGCGCATCAGAATGGCCTTCTGCTTGCGTATTAGCTTCTCTTCTGGATTAGGATCCTTTGACCGAATTCGGGATGCGGCATCGTTTTCCTGATTGGGGGATCCTGATTCGATGGGCAGGTAGTTGCTGCGGCTTTTTCGCAGAAAATCAATACAGTTGTTGGTGGCAATTTTAAACAACCAGGTACTGAAGGCATAATTGGGCGAATATTGATGCAGGTTCTTGAAAGCCTTGCCGAATGCCTCAAGGGTAAGGTCTTCAGCATCACTTTTATTGTTAACCATTTTTAGCATCATAAAGTAGATGGCATCTTTATACCTTCCAAGAAGCCTGCCAAATGCAGTTCCATCTCCAGTCAGTGCAGCCTGAACCAGCTCATAATCACGCAGTGCCTTTTCCGACAGATGAGAATTCACTTCCTCCATTTCCGATCTAATCTTTGAGCAAAAAACTGCCAACGCGCCATCGCTTTTAGATAAGGACTGCCGAGGCTGTACAGAAGCGAAGTTACAAATAATTTCCGTTCGCCTAACCTTTGCTGCAGCCTGATAAGGATCAACGCATAAATAAGCGCCATGGTCAGCAGCATTAAAACCGGGTAGATGTACAAATGTGGTAACAAAAAGAGCAGAGCCAGAAATAGCGGAAACAAAAGCATGAAGATGAATCGGGTAAAGCCCATATACCACCGCGTAAAAAGGGGAAGGTATTTGTGTAGATTGTAGTAACGCTGGTAGAGTTCAGTAATGGCTCCTGGGTCGGCATTCGACTCGCGTCGGAGTGTTAATTTTGCCACTGGCAAAACCTCGACTTTGTTGGGTCGCATGGTTTTGTTTAGTATAACCTCCATGTTCAGAAACTTTTCCCCCAGCCGACCGGCAAAACCTCCTGCCTCGAAATAGGCCGCTTTGTTGAAGACGACATTCTCCTCGTTTACCACAAAGGGCATGCGGTTAAGGCAGTATGCCATGCTTTCGGTGTTCTGAAAGAAAGTCTCCGTGCGCACAAGGGCATGCCTTAAACCCGTCTGCGGCATAAGGTTGCTGTACCCCACTACCCACTCCTTGCCCTTTGCAATGGCCGAAGAAATGGAGGGAAGCCACATAGGGTCGGGTGGTTCAGTTACCGGAGAGACCATAACAACCCAGTCGTTCGAAGCAGCTTTCATTCCCAGATTCCGGGCCATCTTTTCCGAGTGTCTGGTTTTCTGGTTGAGAGAGGTTATTTTTAAGTGCTTATATTGGTTGCGCAGCATTCCCAGCATCATAGGGGTATAATCTTCAGAAAAGTCGTCGACAACCAAAACCTCATAATGAGGATAAGGCAGTGATAGCCACTTAGGAAGTCGCTCCTTCATCTCCTCATATCCATTCCGGATGGCCATAATGAGCGTGAAGGATTCCGAAGCAGAACCTGACGGAACCGGCTTCCGGAATGCGAGGCGGCCATGAAACAGCAAGATGTGCAACATTCTGATCAGCCATAAGGCCCCGAATATCGCTAAGGGTAATACATCACTATTGTCCGGGACCGGAAAAATCAGGCTTGGATCAAAAGACATTTCTTTCGTTTTTACAAAATTAAGCGGAATTCTGAGATAGCAGGTTGACCCACCCGTATTTAATGCCCAATTGTTAAATTATAACTACCAATTTTCACCGCAAAGGCAGCATTCTTGGCGAGCCGGGATTGAAGCAATAATTTTATTTTTTTATCGGTCGGCGATTTTTCTACAAAATCTGTTTTTTGGTTGGGAAGGGATCCGGTGCTGATGCCTTGAATTCCATCTCCCAGTAATTTAAACTGGTAAACTTTTCAAACTTTGGGTGACTTTCATCATTTCGGGCAGTTGCCATATATTGACTATATTTGACCCCGTTTTCGACACTACCATGGAGTTCATACTCGAACATTCGAATGACAGCTGCGGTGCCAGAGCAGGCCGGCTTGAAACCCCGCACGGACAGATTCTGACGCCGATTTTTATGCCGGTCGGAACTGCTGGTTCCGTTAAAGGAATTCATGCCCGCGACCTTCGAAGCGATATCGGTGCGCAAATCATTTTGGGCAACACCTATCACCTCTATCTTCGCCCAGGTTTAACGGTGATTGAAGCAGCCGGTGGATTGCACCGGTTCAATGGATGGGATGGTCCAATATTGACCGATAGTGGCGGATTTCAGGTGTTCTCTTTGGGTCCCTTACGGAAACTCACCGAAGAAGGGGTACGTTTTCAATCGCACATCGACGGCTCTTACCACTTGTTTACACCCGAGAATGTCGTCGATATCCAGCGCTCTATAGGCGCCGATATTATAATGGCATTCGATGAGTGCGCACCCGGTGATTCGGACCATGAGTATGCGCGAAAGTCCCTTGAACTTACCCAGCGATGGCTGGAAAGAGGGTACCAGAGATTTGTCACTTCCCAACCCAAATATGGCTATCCCCAATCATTTTTCCCAATAGTTCAGGGCTCCGGTTTTGCCGACCTGCGGAGAACCGCTGCCATCGACATCAAAAACTATCCGGCCGATGGTTACGCAATTGGTGGACTGGCGGTAGGAGAGCCCGAAGCGGTTATGTACGAAATGATTGAAGTGGTGAACGCAGAGTTGCCCACAAACAAGCCCCGATATCTTATGGGAGTTGGTACTCCTGCCAACCTGCTGGAGGCCATAGGGCGCGGGGTCGATATGTTTGATTGTGTTATGCCTACACGAAACGGAAGAAACGGTATGCTGTTCACATCAAAGGGCATTATCAACATCCGAAACAATAGGTGGGCCAACGATCACTCGCCCGTCGATCCCGACGGGACTTCGTTTGTCGATCACCATTACTCGCGGGCTTATTTGCGCCACCTTATCATTTCTAAGGAGATGCTTGGGGCGCAAATCGCCAGTCAACACAACCTGGCATTTTACTTATGGCTGGTGGGCGAAGCACGCCGACGTATTTTGGATGGCACTTTTAAGTCGTGGCAACCCCATATGATTCAGCAACTAAAGGTGAGATTGTAGCCCTATGAAGCACTATCGGATTATAGATTTTTACATCACCAAAAAGTTTTTGGGAACCTTCTTCTATTCCATAGCGCTTATCATTAGCATTGCAACTGTTTTTGATATTTCAGAGAACCTCGACGATTTCCTTTCGAAGGATATTCCTTCACGAGACATCATTTTTGACTACTATCTCAATTTTATCCCCTATTTCTCGAACCTATTCAGTCCGATGTTCACCTTTATTGCCGTAATCTATTTTACCTCAAAAATGGCTTACGACAGCGAGATTATTGCCATCCTGAGCAGTGGAGTTTCCTACAACCGACTGATGAGACCTTACATTGTCTCGGCCACAGTAATAGCCCTTCTGTCGTTCATCCTAGGGAATTATGTAATTCCTGAAGCAAACGAAGGTCGGGTTAATTTTAGAAACAGATACATCAACCAGGCCCGTATTAAAAACGAAATTAATATTCACCGACAGATCGAGCCCGGAGTATACATCTACATGACCTCCTTCAGTGCCAACAATATTGGTTCGCGGTTTACACTGGAGCGATTCGAAGACCGTCGTTTGGTGCAGAAACTCTCGGCCGATAACATCCGTTGGGATGAAGAGACCGAAAAATGGATTATTAACAACTACTGGATCAGAACTTTCGAAGACGATAGGGAAACCATAACCCGGGGATACCGCATTGATACGACCCTGAATATGACTCCAGGCGAGTTCAGACTGGAGCTCGACCTAATGGAAACCCTCAATACCCCTGAACTCCGTCAGGAGATTGCAAGCATGCGTTCGCGAGGAGTAAATCCGGTTACCTATGACATAGAATTGCAGAAACGATTTGCAATGCCTTTTTCTGCCTTTATTTTAACGATTATAGGGGTGTCGCTTGCATCACGTAAGGTAAAGGGTGGTTTGGGGTTTCATCTGGGCATTGGTCTTTTGCTTAGCTTTTCTTATATCCTGTTTCAGCAAATATCAGTGGTGTTTGCCATAAGCGGCAATGTACCCACCATTTTAGCAGTGTGGATACCCAATCTATTGTATAGCTTAATCGCCCTATTTTTGTACAAATGGGCAGCCAGATAAAAACTTCAAACCAATGGTAAAAATTTTCTAGACAGGCGATTATAAAATCTTTAATAATTCTTAAATCGAAAATTGACACACCGGTCCACCAAAAAAATGGCTACTTTTGATATACTTTTGAGGTAGCCCGGACACGGAGAATCACTAACCAAAAATTAAGATTATGTCATTAAGAAGCAACATTCTTGACCTTCGCAAGCGCAAAAAAGAGGTTCAAAAGGGAGGGGGAGACGAAGCCATCGAAAAACAGGTTCAGATGGGCAAACTTACTGCCCGTGAGCGCGTTCTTGCCATTCTAGATGAAAATTCTTTCCACGAATATGACCTTTTTGTTGAACACAGTACCCGCGATTTCGGTATGGAATCGAAGGTGTTGCATGGCGATGGTGTAATTATAGGTACCGGCACCATGTACAATAAACCGGTATGTATCTTCGCACAGGATTTCACTGTGGCAGGGGGGTCTCTTGGACTTATGCATGCCAGGAAGATTACCAAGATTATGGACCATTCACTTAAGATGCGGGTTCCGCTTATTGGTATCAACGACTCGGGCGGTGCCCGTATCCAGGAGGGCGTGAATTCGCTGGCAGGTTATGGCGAGATTTTTTTCCGCAACACGCTTGCATCTGGTGTTATTCCTCAGATCTCTGTTATATTGGGTCCTTGTGCCGGTGGCGCAGTGTACTCACCGGCCCTTACCGATTTTGTATTTGTGGTCGAAAATATTTCCAAGATGTTCATCACCGGTCCGAGTGTTATCAAATCAGTGCTGGGTGAAGATATCTCGATGGAGGAACTCGGAGGTGCTAAGGTGCATGCCGAGATTACAGGCAATGCGCATTTTTATGCCTTGAGCGAGCAGGAGTGCTTCAATCAGATCAAACAGTTGATCTCGTATATTCCTTGGAACAATCAGGACCGGGCAGAAATCATCCCTGCCAAGCCTCCCAAGAAAGCGTTTAAAATCGAAAAAATTGTTCCTACTGATCCCCGCATTCCCTACGACATGCGCGAAATCATCAAGTCGATTACCGACGGTTCATTGTTCCTCGAAATCATGGAGTTATTCGCCCCCAACATCATCATAGGATTTGGCAGGCTCGATGGTGAAACTGTCGGGTTTGTGGCCAACCAACCCTTGGTTCTGGCGGGCGTTCTCGATTGTGACAGCTCCGACAAAGCAGCCAGATTTATTCGCTATTGCAATGCTTTCAATATTCCAATTGTAACCCTCGAAGACCTTCCGGGTTATTTGCCCGGTGTCGACCAGGAACATGCAGGTGTTATCAGACATGGTGCTAAGATTTTGTATGCCTATAGCGAGGCTACCGTTGCCAAAGTAACGGTAATTTTAAGAAAGGCATATGGAGGTGGCTACATTGCGATGAACTCGCGCCACCTAAGGGCCGACTTTGTTTTTGCGTGGCCGGCTGCCGAGATTGCCGTTATGGGTCCCGAAGGTGCCGCAAATATTGTATTCCGAAAAGAGATTATGGAAGCAGAAGATCCCGAGGCTATGCGACAACAGAAAATTCAGGAGTATAAGGATAAGTTCGCCAATCCTTATGTTGCTGCTGCCAAAGGATACATCGATGAGGTTATTGAACCCAAGGAAACCCGTCAGCGTATTCTGCACGCGCTTAAAGTGTCGAAAAACAAGAGTGTCTTCCTACCCAATAAAAAGCATGGAATTCCTCCGTTTTAATTTTTTAGACACTTAATGGTATGTATTAATTAATAGAAAAAATGGCAAAAGAAGCGCAAAAGGTCCCAATGGAGTCGTTGATTGTACAGGGTGCCAAATATGAAACACAGCTTACCAATAAATTTCGCAATCGAAAAGTATGGGAGCCTGTGAATCCAAATATGATCATCTCTTTTATTCCGGGCACCATTATCGATGTGATGGTAAAACCCGGACAAAAACTTAAGGCTGGCGATGCAATGCTGGTTCTGGAAGCGATGAAGATGCACAACAATGTGTTGATGCCCTTTAACGGAGTAATTGTTAAGGTGAACGTAACACGTGATCAAATTGTCGCTAAAAATTATATTCTGGTGGAGATTAAACCCATTTGAACATTGGAGGAGCAAAATAATCTACCAGAGGCCTTCGGATTCCGAAGGCCTCTGGTGTTTCTAAAAAAGCAAAGCCGACTTTACGCCGGCTTTTACTTCAATAATTGTTATGAAAAGATTTGCTTCTTAATTCAGTTTAAAATATTTACAGCATCAAATGGTTGCTGATTCTGCTGCCTGTACGGCCTGATTTCCAAACATTCCGACTGGTCATCCAGTTCTCCAACTCCATTTTGGAGTCTGGGATGAGGGCCAAATATTCCCAAACCATCCGACTGGTCATCCAGTTTTCCAGTTTAAGAATTGGATCGGCGATGGCTACCTGTGTGTTCCACATTGAGGTGTTAACCATCCAACCCTCGATTTCCATTTTTGCATCCTCTTGGGCTGCGATTCCTACCAGATATTCCGGATTCCAAAGGTAATTATTGGTCATCCAAACCTCAATCTGTAAAGCGGGTTCTTCGGTGGTTTGTGTAAATGAGCTAATTTTTTTTGATTTTACTGCGCCCTCTGCCCTTGGGGTGATGTAGATCAGCGAAAGCATCAGGATGGCGGCAATGGCTATTTTTTTTGTTTTCATGACTTTTCTATTTTTAAAAGTGTTGTCTGTTTTGTTTTCAGTATGGGTATGACTTAAAAACAATGCAAAGGTTAAAATTAGTAGCTACCGTTCCTTGCTAATTCCAGCCAATGGCTGCCTTTTACCGGTAAACGGCGGCTTATTTGGTGTATTGTAGACAAATTAGTCTTCTTTTTATTTTTAGAATTGCAATTCTATTCCTTTTTTCAGCAAAACGTCAACGGCCACTATTCTCTTGGCCATTGCACACCTAAACAACATACAGTTTCAGCTGGATTTAATATCTGGGTATTTATGTGACCTCTGAAAATATGTATCTTCACAGATTGATTGCTCTTATTGAAAGATTTTTGATACTGATTGTATGAGAAAACTGATGATTGTGTTGCTGACGGCTCTTGCGTTTACATCTACTGGTAGAGAATTCATGCGCTTTAAGGTAATCGCGCTATCGGCTGGCGGGGTGGGGCCGGTGGCAGTGCCACTTGGCGTTAATGAATTTATTAC
>CAYGIQ010000091.1:0-10238 GCA_964349885.1 uncultured Prolixibacteraceae bacterium
CGCACCTATCTTTCACGTCTTTTTAACGACCAAATGCAAATGAGTTTTAACCACTACATCAATCATCTGCGTATAGAATACTATATCAAGCATGCAACCGAGGGAGATCATGACAACCACAGCGATTTGTGGTTGTTGAGTGGCTTCAACTCTGCATCGAGTTTTTATCGCTGGTTTCAGCTTCTGAAAGGAATGTCGCCCGCAGCTTACATTAAGGAGTCAGATAATCAGAACAGCGAATCTGCTTTTTCAGGGACCGACCGTGGAACCTAAAAAGCTGTGGGGAATCAAAAAAAAAGCCTGCAGCGTAAATGCAGGCGATCTATTAGTTTAAGTAAGACGAATACATCCAGACCAGCTTTTCTTGCTCTCTTATGTAATCGCTCATAAGGGCATTGGTTCCCTCGTCATTGGCCTCCCCCGACAACTCTAACAACTCTCTCTGCAATATCAGCAATGTTTGAAAAGCACTGAGAACCTGCTCGACTGCTTCTCTTCCGTTGGCAACTTTCCCACTCTCCTTAATGGTGGCTATGGTTGAATAACCGCTAAAGGTATGTTCGGGTGTGTGACCCAAAGTAAGAATTCTTTCGGCTACCTCATCGATTTTGGTGAAGAGATCGTTGTAGAGTTCTTCAAATTTAAGATGCAATTCGAAAAATTTTTCACCCTTTATGTTCCAATGATAACCTCGTGTGTTTTGATAAAACATTGAGTAATTGGCCAACAAAACATTCAACTTCTCGGCCAACTGCGACGATTGACCCACATAGAGTCCTATGGCATTTATTTTTTCCATTTTTTACGATTTTTAGTTTTCATTATAACAAAAGCAGGAGGCTTTTGTTTGAAAAGATGGTTGTCTTCTTTCCCAATTTCAACCGCTACATCCTATATTTTGTGTAGGTTTATCTGGCCGGATTCGCAGCTCTTTTTTAAAATTACCCAAACTGGTGTTGCCCAATTGGCTTGCATTGAGAGACTGGTTCTTGTTGCACAGTAAGTTGTGTTGTTGCCCTATTTTTCATTATCCCTTCTTTGGGTTGTAATTATAGGGATTGTTGCGGTACGAATGAGAAAAATTACGCATGGAACTTTTTTCAGCCAAACACATAGTCAAGCAGTATGGTCAAACCCATGCGCTTAGTGGTGTCTCCATTTCAGTCAATGCAGGTTCTGTTTTCGGACTACTGGGTCCAAATGGCGCCGGAAAAACAACGCTCATCAGGATAATCAACCAGATTACAGCACCCGATAGTGGCGAATTGCTTTTTGAAGGACACCGGATGTCTTCCGCCGATGTCTCCAGAATTGGATACCTGCCCGAAGAACGAGGATTGTACAGCAAGATGAAAATTGGGGAGCAAGCGCTCTATCTGGCCCAACTAAAAGGGTTGAGCAGGAGGGATGCTCTTAAAAGTCTGAAATATTGGTTCGAGAAGTTTGAAATTGTTTCGTGGTGGGACAAAAAGGTCGAAGAACTGTCGAAGGGGATGCAGCAAAAGGTTCAATTTATAACCACAGTGGTACACAACCCATCGCTGCTTATCTTTGATGAGCCCTTTAGTGGTTTCGATCCAATCAATGCCAATCTCATTAAGAAGGAGATTCTGGAGCTCCGGGATAAAGGTGCTACCATAATTTTCTCGACCCATAACATGAGCACGGTCGAGGACCTTTGCGATCATATAGCCCTGATCAACCGCTCTCAAAAAATCCTCGACGGACCCATACTTGGAATAAGGGAGCAATATAAATCGAACATTTTTGAAGTGGTTTACCGGGGAGATTTCTCCCAGGTAGCACAATCACTTCCAAGCGAATGCATTGTTCTGAATCATGCTGAAGGCAATGCCACCAATACGCTTACCATCAAATACCAGGATGGTTTCCAACCCAATTTTCTATTGAAAAATTTGGTAACAAATGCCGAGATAGTTTCATACAACGAACTTATACCCAGTATGAACGATGTCTTTATAAAGGTGGTTGAATCTTCCAATGCCGAAGATCAATCTTCGGTTCAGAAGGCTGGAACAACAGCTCAATAATCATCCTGCCTATTCCGATGCACATTTTCAAAACGAAATAACAACCAGTCAAATGCATAAGACATTCATCATCATCAGAAGGGAATACCTTACCCGTGTGAAAAAGAAGTCGTTTATCATTACCACGCTTCTTGTTCCGCTCTTCTTCCTCGGAATTATGGTCATTCCGGCATGGCTGGCCACGCGCGACGATACCCAGGAGCGAACCATCGCAGTATTCGATGCCTCGGACCGTTTTGATGGCCAACTCGAAACTGAGGGGTTTACCCGATATGAGTTGGTCGATGCTGTTGCCTATGCGGAATTGCGCGAATCGCTTACCGGTACAACGTATTATGCACTGCTTTATATACCTGAGAACATATACGAAATCAACAAGGCCACGCTTACTTCTCCTAAGCAGGTACCCATTGAGCTTACCAGTCAGATCGAAAGAAAATTGAGTCAGGTTATTGAAAACGACAAACGACAAACTATTTTTAACGAAACTGGAATTCCGGATCTTGAGGTTTTGCTACAGGCTACCCGCACCCGTGTGGAATTGAGCACAATGAAGGTTTCGGAGGGTGGCGTAGAAAAGAAGAGCTCCTCAATGATTGCATTTGCAGCAAGTTACGGAATGGGGATTCTGATCTATTTCTTTGTATTTATGTATGGCTCGCTGGTGATGCGCAGCGTTATGGAGGAGAAAAAGAACCGTATTGTGGAAGTGATTGTTTCCTCTGTTAAACCTTTCCAGCTTATGTCGGGGAAAATTCTGGGGACGGCTCTGGTGGGTCTGACTCAGGTTGGAATTTGGATTGCCGTAATCTTGATCGGATTTACGGTAGCCCGCGGGTTTATTTCGGCCGATTCGGCCAAATCAATTGGGCAGAATCTGGTAGAAAATCAACCTCAAATGGGTCTCATGCAACCCGATATCAGCGATATGGAGCATAAAATTGCTGAAATTCTGGAAATGATTGGGAACTTGAACTTACCCTTGCTCATCTTCGGGTTTTTCTTCTATTTCCTTGGGGGTTATTTGCTCTACAGTTCATTAATGGGGGCAATTGGTGCTGCAGCCGACAACGACGAGGATACCCAGCAGATGATGTTGCCCGTGACATTCCCTCTCATTTTATCTATAATTTTCCTGATGGCAATCGCACGAAACCCAGAAGGCCAACTGGCATTCTGGACCTCTATAATTCCATTTACCTCACCCATTTGTATGCTTGCACGGCTGCCCTATGGAGTGCCTGCATGGGAATTAATACTGTCTATGGTTTTGCTGATCGCTTCCCTCTTTGGCGTGATATGGGTTGCAGCCAAGATTTATCGCACCGGTATTCTTATGTACGGCAAAAAGGTGAATCTCAAAGAGCTTTACAAATGGCTCACCTATAAAGACTAAGGGTCATGAGTGCTTAAGTTCAGCCATTTTTTATCCCTCCGAACCCAGGGTACAACAGCTTGGCTGTGGTTGTGTGGCTTCGGACGATGGCAGGCTTTGCTCTTCGAGACTCTTTTCGAATCGCTTTTCAATTCTGTCTCGGGTGGGACTCAGATAGGGAATGTTGAGATTAAGACCACGCAATACAAAGAAGATACCTACCACCACCACCAAAATAGGTATCAGGCTGTTGATGCGTCGTCGGATGTTGTGGCTTAAAACATTTCCGGCAACACCCAGCAAAAGCAGAAGGGGTAGTGTGCCAATGCCGAAAACCACCATATAACCAGCTCCCATGGTCACACTGCCGGTTGCAATTGCACCAGCAATTGCAATGTACACCAATCCGCAGGGAAGCAGGCCATTCAGCAATCCAATAAAAAAGAGGCTTTGAAACGATCGGATGGAAAACATCTTCACAATGGTTTTTTTGAGTTTTCCTATCCATCGGAAGGCGCTTTGCTCCAAACTATACTGGTTTCGGAAGATTTTAGGAAACATCACCGACACAATCATGGCTGCACCCATAATGACCGAAACTACCTGTTGGAATCCTACCAGTTGAAGTCCCTGACCAACCAATCCAAATAGAGCCCCCATGGTACCGTAGGTGACGGTCCTCCCCAGATTGTAGAGTACCCCTCCGTAAATTTTTTGACCGACGGTATTTCCGTGAAGCGGAAGCGCCAGAACGATGGGGCCACACATCCCCAGACAATGGAAGCTGCCCATGAGCCCCAAAACCATAGCCGAAATCAGTATTTCCATAGCTTATTCATTGGATTCGACAACAACCATCTTTTCTATCTCATAGTTCTGGCCAGACATCTGCCAGTTCACTCTTGCATTGTAGCGACCTGCTGCAAGACCAGCGCTGCTCATGATTGCTTTACCATCAATCAGTTCTATGGAAAAACTCTTGTCGAGCTTGCTGTCAGAAGGTCGATAAAACACCAGCTTTATTTCCGAGGCCTCTGCCGCCAGTGGTTCATCAAATAGAATATTGATCCATTCACCTTCCAGCCCCATGTGGATCATACTGGCAAATTCAACCGAACGACGCTCAAGAGCGATTTGCTGTGAATGGTCAACGCCCCGTTCGTAATAATCTTTGTGTACCATATTAACGTCAAGCCTGGACGCAAAGATTGCAAACCCAATCATGGCCGAAACAAAAAGAATTAGAAAGATGGCTACGCCGCTGCCAATAGTAAACTTCATGTACCAATGTTTTAAATCGTAGATTATGTCGAGAACGCAATTTTATTCACTGAAAGACCAAAGTTTTCATGCCACTCGATTCATTGGGGCAATTTCGGTTTGAGCTTGGAGTTCTGGTTGCCTATCTTGCTCATCATGTTTGCAAGCATAAATTAGGCGGGTTTACACCCAACTTCGAACATCTTCGCCCCGATGTTGCAGGTTTTATGTCAAGTCTACAAACCAACTACGGTCTTGTTGGCAAAGGTAGGGATTTTAACCGAGCCAGTTTCCCTTCAGATAGCACAACAGTGGGTGGCATTTAAGGTGCAATAAAGGTAACTTTGATCTTCTCGGTTAGGTTTTCGTTGATGAAAAGTCCGAAAACCACATCATTTTTACCAGACTGCAGTTCTGTTTTTGGAATGTGCAGCAAAAACACCGATTCGTAGAGTCCTCTACTTTCAAGGCTGATGTTGCTGCCGGCAAGCTCCAAGCGCCCGTCGTGCGAGATGAGGCGAAGAGTGGGCTGCAGATCCTCAAAAGTTTTGTTGACTATCTTAATGTTGTAAAGGTTCGATACAGCATCGTTGGGTTGTTCCTGATACAACATTCCTGGGGTACGCAGAATGGTGGTTTCAATGGCAGGTCGGTTGAGCAGGGTAACCGCAATAAAGCCTACCAATAGAATCAACACTGCGGAATAGGCTTTGTTGCGTGCAGTCCAAAGTCTTCTATGTCCACGCTCGATCCCGTTGTACGAATCGTACCTTATAAGGCCTTGGGGCTTCCCTGTTTTCTTCATAACGATGTTGCATTCGTCGATGCAGGCAGCACAATGAATACATTCGAACTGACTGCCTTGGCGAATGTCGATGCCGGTTGGACAAACGGCCATGCAGCGACGGCAATCAATACAATCGCCAGTAGCTTTTGCTCCGCGGGGTTCACCCCTTCGGTAGTCGTAACTTACCACCACAGAGTCGTTGTCGAGCAAAACGCCCTGCATTCTGCCATATGGGCAAACCATTGTGCAGATTTGTTCCCTAAAGAATGCATAGATCCAATAAAAAACCAGTGAAATCAACGCTATAATCGAGAAAGAGGAGAGATGGTCTCCCGGACTGTTTACCATTTGAAACCATCGGTCGCTGCCAATAAACCACATTAAAAACGTATTGGTCATTGCCAATGCAATTAGGGCAAAAATGAGATGCTTAAGCGTTTTTCGAAAGGCTTTGTCGGCCGTAAACGGTCCTTCGTCTCTTCCTTTGCGGGTTTGGTAATCCCCCTCAATCAAAAATTCGACCCTTCTGAAAACCATCTCGAGGAATATCGTTTGCGGGCACGCCCAGCCACACCAAACCCTACCGTAGGTAACGGTAAAAAGGATAATGAACACCAAGAATGACAACATCAATAGAGCCAAGATAAAGGTGTCTTGTGCCCAGAAGATGGCTCCGAAAAGGATGAATTTTCGGTTGGCAATGTCGATGAGCACGAACGGATGACCGTTAACCCTGATAAATGGCACCGCAATTAGAAAAGCAAGCAGCAACCAAGCAACAGCACTGCGGTATAGGTAGAGTCTGCCTTTTGGCTGTTTGGCATATACCCATTTGCGGCTGCCCATCTCATCGAGATTGGTGGGTCGGTCGCGAAACGTTTCACTATTCTCGACCATAAAGAAGTTTAATTGGTTGTGGACCGGATTGCGGTCCCATTATTTCAGACAGTTGGATCCCATTACATCTCGCAGGGATCGCCCTGAGCTACTTTCTGGTTTTCGGGCGAAGACCCATAAAGCGACACCAACACATAGCTGGCTACCTTCTGAATGCTTGCATCATTAAGCTGGCCCCTAAAGGCTGTCATGCCTTTTAACGGTTCTCCGTTTTTGATGATGTTGAACACAGCCTCGAAATCACACCCATGTATCGAGTAACCATCGGTAAGATTTGGTCCAATGGCGTTTCCTTCTCCCTGGGCACCGTGACAGGTGAAGCAGTTCATGTCGTTCCAGATTTTTTGTCCTTGTACCAGCGAAAGTTCGTCGGTGAGCAGTACCATTTCCATTTCCTCCTGTCCGGTCTGCATTTGTTGCTCGGCACGTTGAACAGCCCTGGCATACTCTTCCTCCTGAGTTGGACCCGACCCCAACCAAAAATAGTACGACCCATACAGAATTGAAATCCCAATGGTGACATAAAACAGCAGCATAATCCAACCGGGTGGGGGATTATCGAGCTCCTCAATGCCATCGTAGTTGTGTTCGTCGTGGAAATTATCTAAAGGAGATTCCTGTTTGTGCTGATCGCTATGGTTTACTTTTTGGTCTGTCATTGCTCTGCTTCGTTTAGGTTGGATTTATGGTATCGGTGGCATCATCTTCGAGAATGGCATTTTTGTAATGCTCCATTTCTGCCCTGGGCCGCAGCAATGTGCGGACGGCAAAAATGATAAACAGCACAAAAAAGATCAAAAGACCAGCTATGTACCACGAGGCGATGCCTTCGACAGTCTCTAAGATGTGGCTAACTATCTTCATTTGAGTTTCGGTTGTACGTTCATTCTAAAGGGTAAATGTTTTCTTAACGTCTGTTTTCCTGAAGGTAATTCTATGGGTAATCTCCACTGAGTACCGTGAGAACATAGGCAGCCAGTTGTTCAATCTCATTCTTCGACAGTTGAGATTCATAGCCCACCATACCCTTTTCGGGATACCCTTTCGAGATGGAACGCACTACCTCTTCTGGAGTCCCTCCATGCAGCCATTCGCCGTCTGTAAGGCTTGGGAACACAGGTGGTATTCCGTTTCCTTCGATCCCATGACAGGCAGCACATATTTTTAAATAGTTTTGGCGGCCTGCCATAAGGTCAGCTTCGCCGGAGGGCAGAACAATCATTTCGGTGAGATCGGATGCGGTAGCCGCTGCCACCGGAGTCGAGATATCGCGACCCAATTTATGGAGATAGGCAATCATGGCCACCATCTGACTGGTTGGACTGATCACGACACCGGACTCAGCCAAAGCGTCGGCAATTTTTTGACCCTGTGCCATTAGATCCTCTACTGCGATCTTATCGTAGTCTTCAGGATAGGGAACGCCCAACTTCTGCATAGCCCTGATTTTTGCCGGGGTCAGAGACGTTTTCACCTCTTTGCTGGCAAACCAGGGGTATTTGGGCATGGTCGACTGTGCGTTCATTGCCTGCGGGTCCATAAAGTGGCTGTAATGCCATACGGCATTTTTATACATTGGACCTCCAACTACTCCTGCCCGGGCAAGGTCGGGCCCAATACGCCGCGAACCCCATTGGAAAGGATGATCGTAAACAAACTCCCCGATCTTTGAATATTCACCGTATCGGTCGGTTTCCCATCTAAAGGGTCGAACCATTTGTGAATGACACACATAACAGCCCTCCGAGATGTAGATATCGCGCCCTTCCAATTCGAGTGGCGTGTAGGGCGTAACGGTATCGATGGTCGGCACATTCGATTTGACAAAAATCATGGGGATTATCTCTACTGCACCCCCTATCGCCAGAGCAACAAAGGCCAGAACTGAAAACACTATTCCCTTGCGTTCGAGGTACCGATGGAAGGTTTCTCTACCGGGATCTCTGCTACCCATAGGAACCAGAGCGGGTGCCTCTGCAGGAACATTGTCTTCCGATTTGCCAGCTTGGGCAGTTTTATACAGATTGTACATGGCGATAACAAACCCAATGAGGAACATGGTGCCTCCTATTGCCCGCACAACATACATTGGGATAAGCTGTGTAAGGGTTTCAAGGAAATTGGGATAGGCGAGGAATCCTTCGGGAGTGTATTCCCTCAACATCATGTATTGGGTAACGGCCGACCAATATAGTGGAATGGCATAGGTAAGTATGGCCAGCGTATAGATCCAGAAATGGAGGTTGGCCAGTTTTTGTGAATATACTTTGGTGTTGAATACAACCGGAATCAGCCAATAGAGCATCCCAAACACGATACCGGCATTCCAACCCATGCCTGCAATGTGAACATGGGCTATGGTCCAGTCGGTAAAGTGGGTTAGCTGATTGACATTTTTAAGCGACATCATTGGGCCTTCGAAGGTTGACATTCCATATGCGGTAAGGGCCACCACGAAGAATTTAAGGGCTGCACTCTCTCTTACCCGGTCCCAAGCTCCGCGGAGGGTCAGAAATCCATTGATCATTCCACCCCACGATGGCGCTATGAGCATAATCGAGAAGGTTGTGCCCAGTGCCTGAGCCCAACCTGGAAGTGCTTGGTAGAGCAAATGGTGCGGCCCTGCCCACATGTACAAAAAGATAAGCGACCAAAAGTGGATAATGCTGAGCTTATAGGAGTATATAGGCCGGTTTACCGCCTTGGGTAAATAGTAATACATTAATCCCAGAAAGGGAGTGGTAAGAAAGAAGGCCACTGCATTGTGACCATACCACCATTGTACAACCGCATCCTGCGCTCCGGCATAAATGGAGTAGCTTTTGGTTAGCGATACCGGCAATGCCAGCGAGTTTACCACATGAAGCATTGCAACGCCAAGGAAGGTGGCCAAGAACCACCAAATGGCAGCATAAATATGTTGCACCCTGCGGATCAGGATGGTGCCTATCATGTTAACCCCGTAAACGATCCACACGACCGCAATTAAGATGTCGATGGGCCATTCCAGCTCGGCATACTCTTTTGAGGTCGTGATGCCCAAAATCAGGGTAA
Source organism: uncultured Prolixibacteraceae bacterium (assembly GCA_964349885.1). Taxonomy (GTDB): domain Bacteria; phylum Bacteroidota; class Bacteroidia; order Bacteroidales; family Prolixibacteraceae; genus UBA1413. The sequence continues at coordinate 9,425 of CAYGIQ010000091.1, forward strand.
CCGCTGCCAGTACAATGATCAGCTGCCATCCCCAAAAGTTTATGGCACTAAGCTTGTCGCTGTACATTCTGGTTTTAAGCAACTTCTGTAGGGCATAGTAGACCCCTCCAAAGATGGCATTTCCAATAAAGGCGAAAATCACCGCATTGGTATGCAGTGGCCGCAACCTTCCAAAGGAGGTGTACTCGAGATCGAAGTTGAACAGTGGGAAGGCCAGTTGGAGTGCAATGAGGAGACCGACGATTACCGCCACAATTCCCCACACTACTGTCGCCACAAGAAATTGCTTCACAATTTTATGGTCGTAGTAGAATTTCTGATTTTCCATATGGTGAGTTAGATTTTAATAATCGTTATTTATGGTTTAACCGAAACATCATCTTCTGCTTCCTCCTGCTCAGGCATCTCGTCGTCGAACAACATCCTGTAGGGTGGCGTCTCGTTGTCGTCGAATTGTCCCGATTTCACGGCCCAGATAAAGGCAGCCAAAAAAATCAGTGCAACCAAAAGACTCGCTCCAATGAGCAGATAAAAGATATTCATTCAAATTGAGTTACATTCGGTAACATGTTTACTTTTATTTTATTTCAATGCAAACCAAAAAGTCGAAAGCCAGCAACCATCTCTTGCATTAACAACCTAGTTTGAAAAGGATGGCCTTATTATGGCACTGATTCAAAATTTTACACGTTTGCTTTAACCCCAAAAGCTGTTGGTGAATTGGAGATAAAAAAGTAGTTAAATCCTTAACCACCGCAGCTTTCACTCTCCAAAATTAGAATAATTTTAAACTAAAAAATAAACCATCCTGAAT
>CAYGIQ010000092.1:0-10213 GCA_964349885.1 uncultured Prolixibacteraceae bacterium
GCAGAATAGTTGCTTCGACCGGCGTTTCCACTCACCCCAACAACTGAGCTCAGGTTTACAATAGAGCCGCTTTTCTGTTTCAGCATATACTTCTGGACCGCTTTGGTAAAGTTGAATACCGACTTCAGGTTAACGTTGATTACGGTATCCCACTGCTCTTCGGTCATACGCATCAGCAGGGTGTCTTTCGTAATCCCGGCATTGTTCACCAGAACATCAATGGTACCGAACGCTTCGGCTATCTCGGCAACCACCCTATCGGTTTCGCTGAAATCGGCAGCATTTGAAGCATACCCTATTGCTTTAATTCCCAATGCCTTGAGCTCGGATTCGGTGTTCTTCATGTTCTCATCAGCGAACAGATCGGTAAAGGCAATGTTGCATCCTTCGGCAGCCAGACAGACTGCAATGGCTTTGCCAATACCTCTGGAGGCACCGGTTACAATGGCCGTTTTCCCTTCGAGTAATTTCATATGTAAGCTTTTTAATTAGTATTTTTCTCCAACGGAAGGTTGTAAAATAGGCTACAAATATAATCTATCTGCATCCGATTGGCGATTCCTATACTGAATTTAAACCACAGGTTGAAAAAAACCCACCGACACATAAAAATTATAAAACACTTTGTTGAAAAATTCCAACCCAATGCGCTGCTGCCAATCATGTATCTAAGGTTTGCAAGGAGGAAGGGCATGGTACGATATTCTCTGCCGGATCATTAACTTTGCGGGCATTGATTGAAACCACTGAGTTATGCAAAATAATACCACCATTTGTGCGATAGCAACCCCTGCTGGTACAGGAGGAATTGCGGTTATAAGGGTTTCGGGCGAAAATGCAGTAGAGATTACCGACCAAATGTTCCGTTTCCGATCGGGTCAAAACACTCTCACCGCACTTTCGCCCAACAGAGCATCGGTGGGAACCATAATGGATGGTGCCAACACAATCGACGAAGTGGTGGTTACCATTTTCAGGGCTCCCCACTCATACACTGGTGAAGATGTAGTGGAAATTGCCTGTCACGGATCCCGTTATATACAAGAAACCCTTCTGCAATTGCTCATACGCAACGGTGCTGAAATGGCCATGCCGGGAGAGTTTACCCAGCGGGCTTTTCTGAATGGTAAAATGGACTTGAGTCAGGCCGAGGCTGTTGCCGACCTGATTGCTTCTTCCAACGCCGCTGCACACCGCATTGCCCTCCAGCAGATGCGGGGTGGTTTTTCGAACGAGATTGAGCTATTGCGCAGTGAACTGCTTAAATTTGCAGCCCTTATTGAGTTGGAGCTTGATTTCAGCGAAGAGGATGTTGAATTTGCCAATCGCAGCGAGCTGACACAGTTGGTCGTAAAAATAGAGAACCTGCTCACCCGTTTGGTGGAGTCGTTCCGACTGGGGAATGCCATCAAAAACGGCATTCCAGTGGCCATTGTGGGTGATACCAACGTGGGCAAAAGCACCCTTTTGAATGCGTTGCTCAACGAAGAGAAAGCGATTGTGAGCGATGTACATGGCACCACCCGCGATGTCATCGAGGATGTGGTAAACATCCACGGCACCCCTTTCCGGTTCTTCGATACCGCAGGAATGCGTGAAACCAGCGATACCATAGAAAATTTGGGGATAGAACGCTCCTATAGCAAACTTCGGCAGGCCGATATTGTACTGTTGGTGGTTGACCTGACCTACCCTTTCGAAAACATTTTGCAGCGTCTGGAGCACATTCGCAGTTACATAGACCAGCAGCATTTGATTGTGGTAGGCAATAAGCTCGATCGTGCTAATGTTGGTATCCTTTCCCAGATAAAAGCAATTTCGCTCTTCGACAACGAAGATATGATCTGTATTTCGGCAAAGAGCAGGGATAATTTAGATCGCCTTATCGATTGCATGCAGAAAACCCTTGTTTTGAATAGCCTGTCGGAGCAAGACACCATTGTTTCGAATGTCAGGCATTATGAAGCACTCAGCTACGCACTCGATGCAGTGCGAAGAGTTAGGGAGGGCATGGCAGCCTTATTGCCGGGCGATCTAATTGCACAAGACATCCGTGAATGCCTTCATTACCTCTCCTCGATCACTGGCGTGGTTACGGAGGATGAAGTGCTTGGATATATTTTTAAGCATTTTTGTATCGGAAAATAATGGGGTTTGCATTCGAGAGCCTCAGACAACGTTCCGGACCTTATATTACTGTTTTTATATGGGTTGCCTTCGAGGGCCTCAGGCAACGTTCTTTATTTACGGTGGTTGAGGCTCTCGAAACCACCGTTGTTGATATCTCTGTAGGCCATCGATAATTCCGGTAATTTTTCAAACGCAGCCATTATCAAAGCTTCTTTCTTTTTTCGGCTCCACCTCTGTACTTGTTTTTCTCTGTAAAATGCAAGATCAATCCGCTGAAAGGCTTCAGTATAAATCAGTTTCACAGGTAATCGCTTTTTGGTATGATTAGCCCCTTCACCGGCTTGATGTTGAGATAATCTTCTAACGAGATCTATTGTACTACCTGTATAGTAACTACCATCAGAACATTCCAGAATATACATCCATGCATTCATAATCAATTGTTTGGGGTTGCCTTCGAGAGCCTCAGGCAACGTTCCGGACCTCATATAACTGTTTTTATATGGGTTGCCTTCGAGAGCCTCAGTCAACGTTTTTTATTTACGGTGGTTGAGGCTGCTATACGCTGCCTATATTGCTTGGAGCAAAGAGCCTCAGTCAACCTTTTTTATTTTCGGTGGTTGAGGCTCTCGAAACCAACGTTGTTGATTTAGGATTGTACAAATTGATTTGGCAGGCTTTGATTCAAAACATGCCAAATCGTGTTGTTGCACGAACTGAAAATTACGCTAAAAAAATAGATTCGCAAAAAGTGCAATGAACGCTCAATCCACACACCCCGGTACCATGCGCACCATACCATGAGCTTTGGCCGTTTGCACCACTGAAAGTTGATTCATTATGAATGGGTAACGGTCTATCGATATTCCGGAAAATCTGACCCAAAGGCTCTTGGAACTTAATCTGGTGTACTGGTCAATTAAAGATATTGGCCTCTTTTTCTGATTAAAGCTTCCCTGCTTATAAATATATGGTAATTTTGAAGCATGAACAGAGCACCCATTGTTAAAGAGCGTTACGAGATAACCGGAATGACCTGTGCTTCCTGTGCCTTGTCGGTCGAAAATATTCTGAAGGCGCAGACTGGCGTCGGTAGTGCATCGGTTAATTTGGCCAATGCCTCGGCCACAGTTGAATTTGATGCTGCCCAAACCTCCCCTACCGATCTTCGCAATGCCCTTCAGGCTGTGGGCTTCGACCTAGTCCCTAAGGGTGAAACGGCCTTGCCTTCGAACCGCGATTCTGTAAAAAGAGATACCCTCCTGGCTGCCCTCTTTTCGCTGCCCGTGGTTATTATAGGTATGTTCTTTATGCAGATGCCTGGGGCCAATTACATCATGCTGTTCTTCTCGGCTCCGGTAGTACTCTATTTTGGTCGCCGCTTTTTTGTCAATGCTTGGCGTCAGGCAAAACACCGCCGTGCCAATATGGATACTCTGGTTGCAGTCGGAACCGGAATTGCCTTTCTGTTCAGTTTGTTCAATACTTTTTATGCCGAATTCTGGCATAGCAGGGGACTGCATGCACACGTTTATTATGAGGCTGCTGCAGTAATCATCACCTTCATACTTATTGGTAAATTGCTCGAAGAGCGAGCCAAATCGCATACTTCCACTGCCCTTTCGGCCCTTATGGGACTTCAACCGAAAGTGGTTACACGCATCAATACCGATGGAACGGAAACCGAAGTGGCCATTGCCGACATTCAGGTGAACGATCTGGTGCGAGTAAAGCCAGGCGATAAAATCGCAGTCGACGGAGTGGTTATGGAGGGCCATTCCTTCGTCGATGAAAGCACCATATCGGGCGAACCTCTGCCGGTGGAGAAAATGATCGGGGATAGCACTTTTGCTGGTACCGTGAATCAGAATGGAAGCTTTCAGCTAAAAGCCAGTAAGGTTGGTAGCGAAACAATGCTGGCCCAGATCATCAAAAGGGTGGAAGAAGCCCAAGGCAGTAAAGCGCCTGTGCAAAAGCTGGTTGATAAAATTGCTGGCATCTTTGTGCCGGTTGTAATGGGAATTGCCCTGCTGACATTTGTTGTATGGCTGCTCTCGGGGGCCGACAATGCATTCTCGCAGGGATTGCTCGCGATGATTACCGTATTGGTAATCGCCTGTCCGTGTGCCCTTGGACTGGCAACGCCAACGGCTATTATGGTCGGGATGGGCAAAGGCGCCGAACACGGTATTCTCATTAAAGATGCCGAAAGTCTTGAGCTGGCGCACAAGGTAGATACCATTTTGCTTGATAAAACCGGTACCATAACAGAAGGAAAGCCTGTGGTCGATAGGGTTTTGTGGGCCACCGATTCCCTCGATATCCACCACCTCGCCTCGGTGATCGTTTCCATAGAAAAACGGTCGGAGCACCCGCTGGCCAATGCGGTGGCAGCCTATTTTGGAACAGCTCAATTTGTGGAAGTAAAAGGCTTTGAAAGTATTCCGGGACAAGGGGTTAAGGCAACCATCGACCATACGCCATACTTTCTTGGAAGCGAGAAATTACTAATCAACCATGGGATCGCCATTCCTGAGCGACTTGCGCAAAGCCTCGACGAATTAAAGGCTGGAGCCAAAACTCTGGTGTGGTTTGCCAATGAACGAACTGCCCTTGCGTTGATGGTGGTAGAAGATGCAATTAAACCCACCTCGCAACAGGCTATTGCACGGTTGAAAAAATTGGGCATCGAGGTGTGTATGTTGTCGGGCGATAACCACCAAACCACCGCACAGGTGGCCCAAAAGATGGGTATTTCCACCTTCAGGGGCGAGGTGTTGCCATCCGATAAATACGACTTTGTAATCGAACTTCAGCGCGAAGGCAAAACTGTTGCAATGGTCGGCGATGGGATCAACGACTCGCAGGCCCTAGCACAGGCGGATGTCAGCATCGCCATGGGACATGGCTCTGACATTGCCATGGATGTGGCCAAAATGACCATTATCTCCTCCGATTTGCAAAAAATTGGTGAGGCGCTCCGACTTTCGAAACTCACGGTAGCCACCATCCGTCAAAACCTCTTCTGGGCCTTCATATACAACATCATACTCATACCGGTGGCTGCCGGGGTTTTATATCCTGTAAACGGATTTTTACTCGACCCAATGATTGCAGGTGGAGCTATGGCGCTAAGTTCGGTGTCGGTGGTTACCAATAGTTTAAAACTTAAATTGTACAAACTTTAAAATCAACAATAAGATGGATACTCTAAAGTTTAAAACCAACGTTCAATGTTCAGGATGCCTCTCGAAAGTAACCCCTCTGCTGAACGAAGCGCTGGGGGTCAATCACTGGGAGATTGATGTTCAGAATCCACAAAAACCGTTAACGGTAAATGCCGTTGGCGCAACTCCTGAGCAGGTAACCAATGTGCTGGCCAAAGCCGGATTCTCTGCCGAATTGCTTTGAAGGTACGTCTCGTTTGATCTTAAAACAGTTGGGTGACAACTCCGAAGTAGGGTCAAAATTCCAGTTTTTCATCGACCAGACTGAGAATCTCTTCCTCGAGCAATTGGGTTTTGGCTGCTATTTCGGCGGCCTCGGATAGATAAACCTCCCGTTGGTCCTCGTCGGCAATGCCCGGCAGATTGATTCGTACATTCAGCCAAGCTCCCCTAACCGCAGCTCTTGCACAGATGGCCCCAACGCCTGCATCAGAAACCGAATTTGGGTTTCCTATTTGGGCCATGGCCAGCATTACCTCCATAGATGCGTAGGCAAGCTGCATTACTTTTAACGGTACTTGAATGGTTTGATGTGTGGCATCCTGAATCGCTTTCTGGCGTGCCGTTTTTTCGTCGGGGGTCGATTTGGGCATTCCATAGCATGCCATAAGCTGATGGAACGCGACGGAATCTTCATCAACGCACGATAAAAGCGCACTGTAATAGATTTTGGCCTTAGCCGCCCATTCAGAGAATGTCTCCCAGCGCTCGTCCCAGCCCCTCTTATGGGCCGACAGATTGGCAACCATTCCACCCAGTGAAGCCCCCAGCGCACCTGCGAGTGCAGCCACAGAACCACCACCTGGGGCAGCCGATTCCGATGCAGTCTCTTCGGTGAATTCTTTTATGGTATAATTAACCAAGGGTTTGCTCGAATTTTCGTCCTCCAGCATGTATTCAATTATTCGCTTGCGCGGCTCAAAAGCCCCAAGTTCATCCAAACCCAACGATTTCACTGCAATTTTAATGAGTTCACTATCCGACACCCCCTCGGAGCGCTGTTGTTTTCGCAAAAAATAGCGGCCTGCACTGAGCATGGCCTCGAGCGGAACCAAGCCCACCAATTCAGACCCCGTAACCCGCAATCCACGCATGGTAGCCTTTGCACAAACTTCGTCGAAAGCAATGTGGAGTGGGGTAATCGATATATCGGTCAGGTTCATCGATATTTGTGCAATGCCATACTCCTCAATGTACCATCCGATAGCCCTAACACTTTTAAGGGTGCCGGGTATTCGCACAGGTTCCCCGTTTTCATTGGTAACCACTTTGCCGGTCACCTGATCGCCCTCGCGCTTGGTTCTGCCGGCCTCGCGCACATCGAAAGCAACTGCATTGGCCCTGCGTACCGAGGTTGTGTTGAGGTTTACATTGTAGGCGATAAGAAAATTCCGAGCTCCAATGGCTGTTGCGCCACTTTTTACAACAGAACCGCTCCACACCGCCGGGCCAAAATCGGGTTTCCAATCGGGCAGTGTAAGTCGGTGTTCCAATCCCTCGTATTCGCCGGCTCGGCAATCTGCCAGACTTTTACGCTGTGCGCTTGAGGCAGCGGCTTCGTAACAGAAGACCGGAATCTGAAGCTCCTCTCCCACCCGTTTTGCCAATTTTCTTGCCCATTCGGCGGTCTCCTCCAACGAAATGTTGGCGATGGGCACCAGCGGGCAAACATCGGTGGCCCCGAATCGAGGATGCTCCCCCTTGTGTTGACGCATATCAATGAGTTCAGATGCCTTTTCTATAGCCTTGTAAGCAGCCATTACCACATATTCAGGTTCCCCTACAAATGTGTAAACAGTTCGGTTGGTAGCCTTACCCGGATCCACATTCAGCAATCTCACCCCCTCGGACTGCCGGATGGTTTCAGCGATCATCTCAATTGTTTTGGGGTTGCGGCCTTCCGAAAAGTTGGGTACACACTCAATGAGCTGTTTCATCTGTTGAATTTTTGAGGTTTTGTTGGCAGGATCCTCTCAAAGGCCTGGATAAAAACAGATCCAGACAAATATCTATCTGCTCAACCACAAAGTTAATGCTGTTGTGCATGCAAAAAAGAGGAATTTATCATGCCTAAGGATGTTTTTCAGATGCCAGAACCACATGAATTGCATGCGCTTTATGCAAAAAGTTTGACTGGCAGCCAACTAAAAAGTTTGTAGCTCACCGTTTAGTATTAGCGACTCAACGGGGTTCGATCCGAAACTGTATGGAATGGATTCTATGCCCGAAATCTCTCTGGTAATAAACAGATTGGCTACTTTACCTCTACCAATACTTCCAAGTTGATTGCTTATTCCCATGGCGTATGCTCCGTTTATGGTGGCAGCATTTATTGCCTCTTCGGGCAGCATGTTAAGCTGTAAACAAGCCAGTGAAGTTATAAAGTTCATATTGCCCGAAGGCGACGATCCCGGATTAAAATCGGTGGCCAATGCTACCGGCAAACCAGCATCAATCAATTTCCTTGCCGGGGCGTAAGGCATCTTCAAAAAGAAGGAAGCTCCGGGCAACAATGTTGGCATGGTATGGCTATTTCTTAACAGTTCGATCTCCTTTTCTCCCATATACTCCAGATGATCGACGCTGAGTGCATCGTTGGCAACACCCACCTGTACACCTCCCGAAAATCCCATCTCATTGGCATGCAATTTAGAGCGCAATCCGTAGTCGGATGCAGCACGAACAATTTTCTCGGTCTCTGAAGTTGAAAAATAGCCTGTTTCGCAAAATACGTCCACAAAATCTGCAAGTCCCTCCTCTTCTATCGCGGGAATCATCTCCTGAACGATCAAATCGACATAGGCTGCTGTATTGCCTTTGTACCTTTCGGGTACGGCATGTGCGCCCAGAAAAGTGGCCCTGATATGCAACGAAGTAGATTGCCGTAACCGGCGGATTACCCTAAGCATTTTCATTTCATCTTCGGTATTCAGCCCGTAACCACTCTTGATTTCAATGGCACCGGTTCCCATGCTCATTACTTCGTAAATTCGTTTCAAGGCGCCAGCAAAAAGATCATCTTCGGGCATTTCGTGCAACCGGCGGGCCGAATTAAGAATCCCACCCCCATTTGCAGCAATCTTTTGATAGGTAATACCTTTGATCCGGTCGACGAATTCCTGTTCTCTTGCACTGGCATACACAAGATGGGTGTGCGAATCGCACCATGCCGGCAATACCAAACGGTTACGGCAATCTATTTCAAGCAACAAGTCATTGTCGAAGGTTATCCGAGTCATTTCAGTCATAGAACCAAAATCTTCGATAACCTCATCGTTGATCAGCAAAAAAGCATTTTTTACAACCGGGAGTATGGCCATATCAGCTCCGGCCACTTTTAAGCGGGGAACATCTTCTACCTGAACGAGCTCCTTAATGTTCTGTAGCAAGACTTTCATATTGGCCGTAATCGTTTTCGGTCAATAAGTTACAAATTGCTTTCGTATAATCCTAAGCGGAAACTGTAAATTATCTTCTAGGCTGTATGCATCACACCGAAAATGCTTCCCTAATGGTATTCAAGCTTTTGGGTACAGCTGTCATTGGGTCTTCGTTCCCTTCGAATTCAATAGAGATGTATCCTTTGTATCCTGAATTCTTGAATATTTCAGCCACTTTATTGTAATCTATGTCGAGCGTGTACCATTTTCCTCCTCCGTAATAGGTTTTGGCCTGCACCAGAAATGTTTTGGGGGCCAAAATCTCGAGCTGTTCGTATTGTCTTTCGAGAAAGTTTCCGGTATCGGCTGTGACCTGGAGCCACTCCGAATCAACTGCGTCCACAATCCGCATTACCCCTTCGGCAGTCCGTCCAAGTCCCCAATGGTTTTCGAGACCCAATACTACTCCGCATTTTTCGGCTGTAGGCAAACACTTTTCAATGGCATCGATGACCCACTCAAAACCTTCATCGTCGGTGTAGCCTTCCAGAACAGGTTCCATGCCTTGGTTGGCCATAAAATCGTCGAACGACTGTATGGTGCGCCAACGGCCGGTGTTCAGGCGCATGGTAGGTATGCCGAGCTTGTATGCGAGTTCAATCTGGCCAATGGTTTTTTCGATTTCGGCATCACGTTGTGCCTTATCGGGAAACACGAACCCCTGATGGGTGCTAAAACCCATAATGTCGAGGCCGGCATGAAAGGCACGGCGCTTCAGCGATTGCAAATAGCTGTTATCTTCGGAGGCCATCTGCACCAGCAAAAACTCAATACCGTCGAATCCCATTTCAGCGGCTTTGTCGATACAAAACTCAATCGGAACGCTCTCTTTGGGCCCATTGAACTGCCAAAAGGAGTAGGTTGAGACCCCAATTCGATTGGTAGATGTTTTACAGGGAGTTGCATGAGAATGGTCGTGGGTTGCACAGCCGGAAGAAGCCAAACCGGCACCAGTTGCCAGCATAGCTCCCTGTTTTAGAAAGTTGCGTCTGTTGTTTGTCATCTTGATTTTTTCTGTTAAAAATAGGGATAAACTCATAACCTCATCCCATTTTAATAATATTTTATTAAGTTGGTCCCCCGCAAAAGACGCTAATGTATGCTGCAAATGAAGCCTCGAAATGGAATTGCACACCGATGGTTAAACCGTAAGCCGACAAATGTGTCATTACAATTGGATATTTAATTTATAACCTTTTTAAAAAATATGAAAAAACTGTTTTTTGCTGTTATTTTGATGGCCCTTTCTCTGATCTCTCAGGCGCAAAGTGCAAAGGATCTTGGCTATGCTTCCATCACCCACTCCTCAATTCAAGGACAACTTGAATTTTTAGCTTCCGACTGGATGGAAGGCCGGCAGGCAGGTGCCAAAGGGGCATTTATGGCCTCCGACTATATCGCATCTATGTTTAAGGC
>CAYGIQ010000093.1:0-10202 GCA_964349885.1 uncultured Prolixibacteraceae bacterium
ATTCAATTTAGGGCATGATTCTATTTTTTTTTATACTATTTTGAGATTTACCCCTATTTTTAACACCCCTAATGTTAAAATTATATGAATTTATTAGACATTACCCTAATATATTCACAATTCAGTTCTCAACTACGCTACTTTTGAATCAAACGTAAAATTTAAAACACAATCCTATGGCATTTTTCAGATTTAAAGCATTAGAGGAGGTTATGAACCGTGAGCCCGGTCCGATTGTCCGCGATGAAGTATTAACTTCCGACTTCTATGGCAAACTGGTCTTTGATCAGCCCAAAATGAAAAAATATCTCTCACGTGAGGCATACAAGGCGGTTATGGACGCCATTGAAAGGGGCACTGCCATCGACCGCAAAATGGCCGAGCAGGTTTCGCAAGGCATGAAAGGCTGGGCGCTTGAAAATGGTGCTACACACTACACCCACTGGTTCCACCCATTAACCGACGGAACAGCCGAAAAGCACGACGCATTTATAGAGCATTCGAGTTTAGGGGGGGTAATTGAAGCGTTTCGCGGCGATCTGCTTGCACAGCAGGAACCCGACGCCTCTTCATTTCCGAGTGGAGGCATCCGCCAAACTTTCGAGGCCAGAGGTTACACCGCTTGGGATCCATCTTCCCCAGCTTTTATCAGCGAAACTACCCTTACCATTCCTACAATCTTCATCAGCTACACCGGAGAAGCACTCGACTACAAAACACCATTGCTTCGTTCCATTAGAGCAATTGATAATGCGGCAACGGCAGTTGCACAATATTTCGACAAATCAGTAACCTCTGTTCAAGCGAATCTCGGTTGGGAACAGGAGTATTTTTTGATCGACGAGGCGTTATTTATGGCCCGACCTGACCTGATGCTCACCGGAAGAACCCTGATGGGCCACTCCTCGGCAAAGGATCAGCAGCTAGAAGATCATTACTTCAGTTCGATACCTACTCGGGTAAACCGCTTTATGATTGAACTCGAAAATGAATCTTACAAGCTGGGGATTCCTGTAAAAACCCGCCACAATGAGGTTGCACCCAACCAATTCGAGGTTGCCCCAATTTTCGAGGAGATGAACCTGGCCAACGACCACAACCAGTTGATCATGGACCTGATGCACAAAGTTGCCCGTCGTCATAAATTCAGGGTGCTTTTCCACGAAAAGCCCTTCTCTGGTGTTAATGGTTCAGGCAAACACAACAACTGGTCGCTGAGCACCAATACCGGTGTTAACGTATACTCTCCCGGAAAGAACCCAAAGAGCAACCTGCAGTTCCTCACCTTTGTTATCAACACGCTCAAGGCAGTTTACGACCATCAAGATCTTCTCAGAGCTAGTATTCTGACAGCTTCCAACCAGCATCGCCTTGGGGCCAACGAAGCTCCACCATCGATCGTTTCTGTATTCCTTGGAACTGAGGTTTCGCGAATGCTCGACCTTATGGAAGAAGCAGTGACCGACCGCAAAATGACGCCCGATGAAAAAACTGCCCTTAAACTTAATATTGGTAGAATCCCCGAGATTATTCTCGATACGACAGACCGCAACCGTACCTCCCCATTCGCATTTACTGGAAACCGTTTTGAATACAGGGCGGTAGGCTCTTCTGCCAACTGTGCCTCTGCACTTATCGTACTCAACAGTGTGGTTGCCGAACAGCTCGATAAATTTAAGATTGAAGTAGATGCTTTGATCGAAGGTGGTATCAAACGTGATGAGGCCATATTTCAGGTACTCAAGCAGCTGATTGTTGCTTCCAAACCCATTCGTTTCAATGGCAACGGATACAGTCAGGAGTGGGTGGAAGAAGCTGCGAGCCGCGGACTAACCAACATTAAAAACGTGCCCGATTCTTTGGCCGCCTATATGCATGACTCGAGCGTGAAACTATTTGAAAAACTGGATATTTTCGACTCCAAAGAGTTACACGGACGCGTAGAAGTGGAGTACGAAAAATTCATTAAGAAGATACAGATTGAGTCGAGGGTGCTCGGCGACCTATCCATCAACCACATTGTTCCGGTGGCGGTAAAATATCAAACCATGCTGCTCGAAAACGTGCGCTACATGAAGGAGGTGCTCGACTCCAAAGATTACGAAGCACTCTCGTCGGGCCGTATTGAACTCATTAAAGAGATGGGAACCCGTATATCAACAATTAAACGGATGGTTTACGAAATGACCGAAGCCCGTAAAGCGGCAAACGTAATTGAAGACTCCATTGAAAAGGCCAAAGCATACGACAAGGCTGTTTATCCGTTCCTCGCAGAGATTCGTTACCACATCGATAAGCTCGAACTGGTGGTCGACAACGAACTCTGGCCTCTGCCGAAGTACCGCGAACTGCTTTTTGTTAGATAGATCTTTCATACTTTTGGTTTTAGTTGGTTTTGAAATTCGGGGTATTCCTTTAAGGAGTGCCCCGTTTTTTTTCCGGCAACCATACTAACCCAGTCAATAGCGTCGTTAGTTGCATTATATTTAGGTAAATAAAATTTACTTTTACCCCGCAATTCTTTTTTCCCGAAATGAGACTTTCTTACTGGCTTTTCCTGATTTCCATGGCTTTGCTGCTGGAGGCATGTTCCACAGCCAAAACAAGTCGTGTAGCCATAACTGCACAGGAGATTGGAGAGTACTACAAAGCCATTGAAGGATTTCGTAAGGCCAGCCGTAAAGAGAAAGACCGCGATAAACGCATGGAATACACCTATGCCATTGCGGAGTGCTACCGCCATATAGGCCAATATGAGATGGCCGTTTTATACTACCGAAATGCTGTTCGACGAAGTCACCCCGATCCCAAGGCAATGCTGTGGTATGCCGAAATGCTCAGAGCAACACAACGGTACGAGGAGGCTCTCGAAAACTACCGCCTTTATCTAGAGGAGGTACCCGGCGACCTTCAGGCACAGAGCGGTATCAAGGCGATTGCACAAACGCAGCAATGGATGGCCAACCCTACCAAACATATTATCAACCCTATACGGGAACTCAACTCACGCGAAAGCGATTATAGTCCGGTTTTCATAGGCGGTCGTGAGAACGAAATCATCTTCTCATCTACACGCAAAGCTGCCACCGGAAAGCGGAAGAACATGATTACCGGACAATACTTCTCTGATTTATTCCGCTCACAATACAATGTTCAACGTCAGCGCTGGGGGGAAGCCCAGCTAATTGAAACCACCGGCATAGTTAACACTGCCGACGAAGAGGGTGCCGCCTCAGTGTCGGGCATCGGAGATCAAATGCTGTTTACACGGAGCTCCTACTCCAGAACCCAACCAACTTCACCACAAATTTTTGCCACATCGCAGGTGCGCGGTAGCTGGGCATTACCCCAGCAGCTGGTACTGGGCGGCGACTCACTTATGGCTGCCCACCCTGCACTCTCACCCGATGGTGAAACCCTTTACTTTGTATCCGACATGCCGGGTGGGGTTGGAGGAAAAGACATTTGGAAGGCTGTCAAAAACGAATCCGGTTATGGAAAACCAGTGAACCTTGGACCTGAAATCAATACACCTGGCGACGAGATGTTTCCCTATGTCCGCGACAATGGAGAACTCTACTTCTCATCCAACTATCACCCTGGTATGGGAGGCCTCGACCTCTTTGTGGCTACCCAGGACGAGGATGGAAAATGGAGCATTCAAAATATGGGCTATCCCGTGAACTCGCCCGACGATGATTTTGGCATTGCCTTCATAAAAGACCGAAACGAGGGAATGTTTACATCAAACCGCAAGGGCTCGCGAAGCGACGACCTCTACGCCTTCTTTGTGCCTCCTACCATCTTCCAATTGGCAGGAGATGTTTACAACAAGGAAGCCGGAACCCTTCTCGACGGAGTAACGGTAAGAATAATTGGAACCGATGGAACCAATTTGAGGATGCGCACACAAAATGGAAAGTTTCAGCTCAGACTGCAACCCGAAACAGAATATATCGTTGCCGGCTTTAGAGACGGTTATTTGATTGATAAAACTAGGATCAGCACGGAAGGTCTCGCCGATTCTAAAGATTTCAGGACCGACCTCTATCTGACACCCATCGACAATCCGATAAAGCTCGACAACATTAACTACGCCTTTGGTAGTGCCAACCTCGAACCAGAATCGATCGTGGCACTCGACTCGCTTATCGACCTATTGCAAACCAACCCAACCATCACCATCGAGCTTATGGCACATACCGACCATGTTGGGAGTGAACAATTCAACTTCGAACTTTCGCAACGGAGGGCACAAAGTGTAGTCAACTACCTTATCGAAAAGGGTGTGCATCCCCAGCGTCTGGTCGCGCGGGGTTATGGCGAAACTTGGCCTAAATCTGTAACCCGAGAAATTGCCCTTCAATACAATTTCCTCCGCCGCGGAGATATTCTTACTGAAGAGTTTATTGGCAAACTCGAAACCGAAGAGCAACGATCCATGGCTCAGGGTATCAACCGCCGGACCGAATTCAGGGTGTTGAGTACCGACTTTATACAAACCTTCTCGGCCGAGCCATCGCAAGAGTGACCACGCACCTGTTTTTCACTTCATGCCTTTTTAAGCAGTCCGTAACCAACATGGCACTCCAAACATCGTTTCTTATCGCAATAGACCTTTTTGAGTTGAAGTAAAGCTTGGGTATCAAACATCGACCGGGCATGGGCTCCCAGTTCCCGCCACCTGCGGATTATGCCATTCTCCTCGGGCGAAATGCCGGTGAGCCAGTTCATCGCCCGCTCCTGCAGAAAAGGTTTCTGATACCGTTCCCCATACAAAAACAAGAGCGGAACCAGTGTATTGACAATGATATTGTCGATCGATCCATTTCCCAAGCGCTTAACCTTTTTAGAAGCAGCAATATTGAAACGATAGTGATGTAACCAATACCCTGGTGCTTCAGTTGCGAGAAGTTCCCTTACCTCTCTCAGCTCCGTCACCTCTGTAAACCGGTAAAACAGCTGAGGTGACTTAACCAGAAGCTTTGCAAATTGCGCCAGTCGCAACGTAGGAAAATTGACCGGCCGAAGCCTCATAAACTTCCACAAATGACCCGAAAGCGGTTTGAGCTTGTATTTACCAGATAAAAACCGGTACTCTTCGCGCAGCTCTAAAAAATAGTCGTCGCCAAGTAGGGCGTCATGCAGCAGACCCGATTGGCCAAAGAGCAGGGCTTCGACCTGAAACGGATTATCGCTATGGCGGGAAATAACCCTGTAGGACAATGATTTAGCAAGCATTTCGAATGGCAAGGAGTTCACATTGAAACCAAAATTTCGGGCCAACATCCGATAAAAGGTCTCATCCCAGTCGGCTCCTGTTTCAGCAAGCAGCCGAGCAGTTTCGGCTGTTTTCTGCTCCAGCCGTTCGATCATCAGCCTACTGTAGCCAATTTCAAGTTGAAAGGGCTCCAACGTTTGGAAACTTTCTGCACAGGCAATCCAGGTGCAGGCCGACAGCAGCTTTTCGTATTTATGGAACAATTCAGGCCTGAACCGCATTTCAAGTGTAGGAATTTCCTCACCCGAAAATCGAATCACAGGGCGGTCGGCATTGGCAACTACATGCAAAATAATGCTTTGATAGGCATCATCCGTATCATGATGATGACGGTACCATTCAGATGCAGTTTTATGCAACTCCACATTGCCTACCCATAAAGTATCTCCCAAACGAATGCGCGCATTAGAAAAGTCTGGACCAGCATCACGGTTGCGCAATCCGGGACACTCCACTGAAACAGGTTCTCCCTGGACAGTATTCAGCTGATCCGATTCAAAAAGTTTGTACTCCCATATAAAATGAAGAAACTGCTCGGTCATGGCCAAGTGCATTAGGGGGTTAATAAAACAGCAGCACCATAGGCTAATCTAACCGTGGTGGTGCAAACCCTAAATGTAGAAAGTTTCTATGCAATTTGCAAGCGCATTGCAGGCAATTCAACCGACAAAATGGATGGCCCCTTTGCGTTTGGAAAAACTGAAATGACCCGTCGTAGCATCTTTATTTGTCTGCCATTAGCGAAGTTTCTTTCGAGTAGCGGCAAAATACTTCCCAAAGCACAATCCCGGCGCTTACCGAAACATTGAAGGAGTGCTTGGTACCGAACTGCGGAATTTCGATGGCTCCATCACACAAATCAACTACCCTCTGATCGACACCTTTTACCTCATTGCCAAAAACCAATGCAAGTCTGTCTGAAGGCTGTAGGGTAAAATCGGAAAGTATAATAGCTCCTTCAACCTGCTCCACTGCAAATACCCTATAGCCTTCTGTTCTAAGCTGTTCGATGGCTGTTGCTGTATCGCTAAAATAGTTCCAAACAACCGACTTTTCAGCATCCAACGCAGCTTTGTGTATCTCTTTGTTGGGGGGAGTTGCAGTTATCCCGCAAAGCATAATTTTTTCAACAAGCAGGGCATCGGCTGTACGGAAAACAGAGCCTATATTGTGGCAACTCCGTATATTATCGAGCACCACCGTAACCGGTAACTTTTTAACGAAAGAATAGGCTTCAGCTGTAGCTCTTCCGAGCTCTTCAGTATCTAATTTTCTCATTTTTGCCAAACAAATCCAATTCAGGAAAGCAACCCTCTGCGCAAAGGCAATGTCATACATCGTGCTCCACCCCCACCTCGAGCAAGCTCCGAGCCTTCAATGGTAACCACGCAGCGTTTATACTGATCTGGATGTTTTAACCCTGACATAACCTCGGCGGCAGAAATCACCTCGAAGCCATGGCGGGATAGCTCATTGAGGGTATGAACATTTCGCTCGTATCCGATGATTTTACCAGGAGCAAAGGCAAAAAAGTTGGCACCGCTGTGCCACTGCTCCCGCTCCTGTATCCATGTATCGGCCTGCCCGCCGCAGCTGATTGCCTGAAGTGAGATGCCTAATTTTTTTAGCGCCTGAGGGATGTTCTCCTCCTGGCTGATGTTTTTTACCCGTCCGTTGTCCAGTGCTACATGAATGGTACGGTAGCGGTTGAGTTCATAAACAATGGGGGCATACACCATACAGGCATCTCTGTCGAGGACAGTAAACACCATATCGAGATGAATGAACGACTCCGGAAAAGCAGGCAGCTCCTGAACCAAAATATGCCGAGGTTCGCGGGTCTCGCTGCAGAGTTTGCCAATCACATAATCTATTCCACTGGTACTGGTACGCAACCCTGTTCCTATTAGCAACACATCTTCTCGGACAACCTGAAAATCACCCCCTTCGATGGTTACAGCAGGGCTTGGACCGGGTGTGGGTAAAGCTTGCAAAGGATTAAGCGTAGTGGTATCGATTGAGGGGTGGTGACGCAAGATGGCCTCAACAATCAGCGATTCACGTTCGCGCACTCGGTTGGCCATTTTCCCAATAAACATTTGCTGATTGTACCCCATAGCCGCATCGCGGGTAAAAAAAAGATTATGCAGGGGCCTGAGCAGATAACGTTCGTCGCTAAGGTAACGGGTAAGGTTGTCCTTTTCGAGTGGAACGCCTTCAATGAGCTGTCGGGCCAGCTCTCCAGCCGGCAATAACGACAACCATGCGGCTGCACTGCAAATGTTCTCATTACAGCAAATGTCGTTTAACAGCGATCCGCGAACCTCGCTGTTCTCGAGAATATCGGCCAGCAGCCCGGAGATTTCAAAAACCCGGCTCACCTTATCGAGTACCCCCCGCAACTGATTGTACTCCACGGTAGCTATCGACAGATTCAGGATGTCGTTGTAAAGCGCTCTCTCAGCATTGCCAGGAGTCATATTCTCAACTTCAGGTCCGGGACGGTGCATCAGCACTGCTTCGAGCGGACCGGTTTCGGAGGAAATGCGGGTTTCAATTGGAAGATTCATGGCCTGATTTTTGAACAATTGCAAAGATAATAAGTTTGACTGAGGCATAACTGCACACAACAATAAACGTTATACCTTTGCAATACAAATCAGACCGAACAGGGCTAGCACAGTTCGAGTTGTTTCAACTCGGTTCACGGTTTTACCGGAAGAAGGATGTCGAACAATAGTTTAAAATTTACCCTTTTTACCACATTATTGCTGGCAGTTACTTTCACCGGTAATGCTCAGCGTACCGGTTCAGATACTACACGTATAGGTTTGGGTGTGGTTATCGGAAGCGATACCCTTATACATCAGCAAATTCCCGAAGTTTGGGTTTTTCCCCGCCGCGATTTTAAGAGCCCTCGCTACGAAAGACAGTATTGGAGACTAGTTCAGCGGGTAAAAAAGGTGATGCCCTATGCCAAAGAAGCCAATCGGCTGCTACGCCAGTATGAACCTGAATATTTAAAACTTACAAACGAAAGAGATAAGCGTCGGCTCATTAAGAATGTGGAAGAAGAGCTAATGAGGCAATATAAAGAGGAATTAAAAAAACTTACCATACAGGATGGGAAAGTACTCATCAAGCTTATCGACCGTGAGACCGGAAAATCAGGGTATACGTTAATCAGGGAGTTTAGGGGGGCAGTTATCGCTACCTTTTGGCAAGGTATTGCGCGCCTCTTTGGCAACAACCTGAAAGATGAATTCGATGCATGGGGCGAGGATATGCTGCTTGAAGAGATCATTACCTTAGTGGAGATAGGATATCTTTAGGCAAGTCAGCAAGGCATTTTTTCCATGCCGGAATAATTTTCCCATACGGCAAAAAGATCAAAACGAACAATCCTTGCAAGGGACAATTGCAACAACCTGAAATTCAGATCCCTTTTGACATAACAATGCCAAATGTTACCTAAAATTGGAACCTTGCAATAGGGTCGACAGAAGGGTAAAAAAAATAATGTAATTTTGTGGTTCAAAACACCGAAAATACCAAATACTTAAACCTATGAAGATCTTATACATTGCCATTGTGCTGACAATATCCTTATCAGCATGTGTGAAAACAACCGTCATGAACTATCCACAAACCCGTCAGGAAGCTGTTATTGACACCTACTATGGAGTAGAGGTTGAGGACCCTTACCGCTGGCTTGAAGACGATAATTCGGACGAGACTGCAGCTTGGGTTATAGAACAGAATGAACTCACATTTGGCTATTTAAATCAATTGCCAGGGCGCGAGTTTATTCAATCGAGGATTACTGAACTTATGGACTACCCGCGATTGGGAACACCCTTTAAAAGGGCCGGAAAGTATTTTTTCTACCGCAACAACGGGCTCCAAAATCAGAGCGTGCTATACATGTCGGACAGTCCACAGGGAGAAGAAGAAGTACTGCTCGACCCCAACCTGTTATCGGCCGATGGTACAGTATCGCTCTCCGGAATTGAAATTTCGCCCGATGGAAAATACCTTGTTTACAGGATTTCACGGTCGGGATCCGATTGGAACGAAATCTACGTAATGGACATTGCAACCCGCGAATTGCTTCCCGATGTAATTAAATGGGTTAAGTTTTCGGGGACAGCTTGGTACGACAACGGGTTTTACTACAGTGCCTATGAAAAGCCTGCAAGTGGCAGTGAACTTTCGGGCAGCAACGAATTTCATCTGGTGAAATACCACAAACTCGGAAGCAATCCCGACAATGACGCAATTGTCTACCGCGAACAGGAGCATCCCAAACGCCTCTTCAGGGCCGGGATTACCGACGATAGGCGATTTCTATTGCTGTCGCGCAGCGAGAGTACATCAGGTAATTCACTTGCTTTCATGGATCTCACCCAACGGAACCAACAGTTCGTTACCGTGCAAGAGACGTTTGAAGCCAATTTTAATGTAATCGACAACCTTGGCGACGAGTTGTTGGTGCTAACCAACTACAAAGCTCCGAAATACAGGTTGCTAAAAATCGACACCAAAAAACCGGCAGAAGCCGACTGGATCGAACTGATCCCAGAATCTGACCATGTGCTTGCTTCGGCAACCCTGGCCGGTGGCATGCTGGTCCTCAACTATCTAAAAAATGCCTACAACCACCTCGAAGTCTATTCCTACGACGGTAATTTTGCCTACAACATTGAATTGCCAGGCATTGGATCTACCGGCGGACTTTCAGGCGATAAAGATGACCCAGAGGCATTCTTCGCTTTCTCATCCTTTAATACACCAGGTGAAATCTATAGCTACGATTTTAGCACTGGAAGCTCAGAGCTCTTTTACCGCCCTGAGGTTAAATTCAATCCCGACAACTTTCAGGTCGATCAGGTTTGGTATACCAGCAAAGATGGTACAAAGG
>CAYGIQ010000094.1:0-10131 GCA_964349885.1 uncultured Prolixibacteraceae bacterium
GCTTTAAAGTAAATATGATGCTTGCCGAAATACCCAAAACCACCAAATAGACGCCAATGTCGAAGAAAAGGGGTGTACTCAGCGGCCCAATTACAGGAAACTCATAGCTTCCCCAAAGACCAGTGAAGGCGGGTTTTCCCAGCAGCAACGATGCGAGGCCACTCGAGAGGGAAAGACTCAATCCGGTAATCATAAAAAGCGACGGGCTGCGGGGAAATACCTTTCGCGCCTGAGCCACTCCGTGTGAAAGTGTATAGAGCGCAAAAGCCATGGAAGCCACGAGGCCTCCTACAAATCCTCCTCCCGGCTCCTGATGTCCGCGAAATAGCATAAATACCGAGAATACCAGCAAAAGCGGCAGCAAAAGGTCGGTAGTTGTGCGTAGAACTATTGACTTCATACCAATGAATGTTTACAATATGTTGGCCAAATGCGTCCGGGCAAACCTGCTATTTTGGAAGATAAGCGGCAGCTTTAATTTTCCGTTTCGGTATTGTCCGCAGCCAGATAGCCGCCCCGAAATTAGAAAAAACAGACATATTACAGCCAATTGATTTCGGAATAAACCACAGCAAATCCCAATTTGTTCAAAAAATTGTTCTTTTATTGCGCCCGACTGCCCAACAGGATTGTTTGGTCGCGGTTGGGGCCTACGGAAGCGATGGTGATCGGGACTCCGGTTTCGTCCTCGATAAACCGGATGTAATTGGTAAGTTCGGCGGGAAATTCCGCAATGTTGCGCACGGCTGTAAGGTTGGTCTGCCAGCCGGGGAGCTCTACATAAATGGGTACCACTTTGTCGTTCAATTCGAAAGGGAAAGTTTCGTACACTTCACCCTCAATCTGATAGCCAACGCATACCCTGATGGTGTCGAAGCCATCCAAAACATCGGCCTTCATCATAATCAGTTCGGTTACCCCGTTGAGCATAATGGCGTACTTAAGGGCTACCAGGTCAAGCCAGCCGCAGCGGCGGGGCCTCCCTGTTGTAGAGCCAAATTCATTGCCCGCTTTGCGGAGGGCATCTCCTGTGGCATCGTTCAATTCAGTTGGAAATGGTCCTGATCCCACCCGGGTACAATAGGCTTTGAAAATGCCAAGCACCTTGCCAATGCGCGAAGGAGCAAGCCCCAATCCGGTACAAGCACCTGCGCAGATGGTATTCGAGGAGGTAACGTATGGGTAAGATCCAAAGTCGATGTCGAGCAAGGTCCCCTGCGCTCCTTCGGCAAGCACCGAGCGTTCGTCGAGCAACAGTTGGTTGAGCAAATGTTCGGTGTCGGCAATCATAAAGCTTTTGAGCACTTCGATGCCTTCGAACCAATCGCGTTCGCATTGTTCGAATTCTGCTTCATAGTCAAAGTGGAAATATTGCTCCAATAAACTTTTGTGGCCATCGATACGGACAGTATATTTCTCTTCAAAGTCACTGAGAATATCGCCAACCCTCAATCCTTCGCGACCAATCTTGTCGCGGTAGGTTGGGCCAATCCCTTTCAACGTAGAGCCAATTTTAGAGGCTCCTTTGGCTGCTTCCGAGGCAGCATCGAGCAGGCGGTGGGTCGGCAGTATAAGATGTGCTTTCTTGGAGATGTAAAGGTTTTTCGAGATGTCGAAACCTTTGGCTGCCAACCCGTCGATCTCTTTTTTAAAGACGATGGGGTCAATTACGACTCCATTGCCAATAATGTTGATCTTATTGTCGCGAAAGATGCCAGAAGGGATGGTATGCAGAACATGTTTTACGTTGTTGAACTCGAGGGTATGACCGGCGTTGGGTCCACCCTGAAACCTAGCAATCACATCGTATCCGGGGGTAAGAACATCCACTACCTTGCCTTTTCCTTCGTCGCCCCATTGGAGCCCAAGCAACACATCTGCCTTCATCTTTATGTTGTTTATAGGTCGAATTGATCCATTTGTTTACAGTCCTGCTTTTTCAATAGCTTGAACTGCCTTTGCTTCCATGGATCCGTCTGTAAAACCTTTGGTCTAAGATTGGGGTAAAAGTATAAAATAAATCAAGTGCTGTTTTAAAAAAGTTGGGCGCAGACGCTAATTTGGATTGATGTTAAGTAAGCACATCGTGGGAATTTTGGCTCAGGATTCTCGGGCCGAAGGCACTTCTTCCATTGCTGTTTCGTTGCGGCTCCGTCCATAAATATACAGGGTGTGGTGCGAAAGCTGAAAGTTGTTTATCCGGCATGCATCTTCAATAATTTCCCGGATTCGGGGGTCGTAAAATTCTACCACATCGCCAGTCCGGGTGTCAATCAGATGGTCGTGCTGCTGCTTCATGGCAAACGACTTCTCAAATTGGGCAATGTTTTTGCCAAACTGGTGACGCACCAGCAGCTTGCACCCCAAAAGCAGATCAATGGTGTTGTATAGGGTGGCCCGGCTCACCCGATAGTTTTTATTCTTCATGGAGATGTAGAGCGACTCTACATCAAAATGCCCGTCTTTGGAGAAGATCTCGTCGATAATGGCAAACCGCTCAGGAGTTTTACGGTGTCCTTTTGCCTCGAGAAACTCCGTAAATATGGTTTTAATCGCCTCCAGACTTTTTGGGTTATCCATATTTAAACCAATTTAAAATAGCAATCCAAAAATAGTTAATTTTTTGATTTTTGACATGGTATGGAATAGGAGCCTGACGCGGGCAATGGAAATGGTCGATGTTATTACCGCTAAACCTTTTTTGATAAGGATTTTTGATCCCACCACAGGACCGGATGTTGTTCAGAAAGCACAAATTTCGAAACTTCAAGGCTGCCTAGCTTACGCCAGATTTGAAATTATGGGCGATGTTATGACTAAACGCCAAGATTGGTTTCGATGTGGATCTGCTTAGCCAGACTAAAAAACTCGTATAATATTTTTGGGAAGTATGCTTTAATCATACAAATTTTCGACCCGGGCGGCTTTTTCGATGCCTTTTATCTTGTTCAGCTGGTAGATGAGCTGCTGAAGGTCTTCGGTGTTGTGGATGTATAGGAAAAGATCGCCCTCAAAAATTCCGTCGTGGGTATCGAATTTCACAGTGCGCATGTTGATGTTATGCAACTTCGAAACAATGTTGGTGACCTCGCTCACGATTCCCAACCGGTCGAAACCCGATAGCGATATTCGGGTTAAATAGGAGAGTTTTTTAAATTTGGTCCACTCGGCGGTTAAGATGTTATCGCCCTGGCTGGCCAGTAACTTTTCAGCTATATGGCAGTCGCGCTTGTGGATAATCACCTGGTCGCCTGCACTTATGTAGCCTATTACTTCGTCGCCTGGGATAGGATTGCAGCATTTGGCTAGGGTGTAATCAATCGCATCGGGATTTTCCCTGAGAATGAAAGGCTTCCGCTTGTCGATATTTTTCAATGGTTCCGCTTCGGCAGCAGCCTCCTGTTTATCTTTCCGTTTAAAAGTGATGTCCCAGTACTTGACAAATTTGTTCTTCGACTTTTTCTTCAAAATCAGCTCCAGCTCCGTTAGCTGTATAATGCCCATGCCTACCTGCGAGAACAGCTGCTCTTTGTTGTTAAGATTGTAGTGCCCTACTATCTTTTTAACGGTATTCGAAACCATTGGGGCACCCAAATTGCGGATGGCATTTTCGACCATCTCCTTGCCCAGCTCCAAATGTTGGTGGTTCTGCAGCTTGAGGGCATCCTTGATCTTGGTTTTCGCTTTTGCCGTGGTGACAATTGTAAGCCAAATCGGTTGGGGAGTTTGGTTTTCTGCGGTGAGTATCTCCACCTGGTCGCCGTTTTGCAACACATGGCTTGGTGGAACCAGTTTCGCGTTCACTTTGGCGCCAATGCATTTGTTGCCCAAGTCGCTATGGATTTCATAGGCTACGTCAACCACGGTCGAATTGGTAGGAAGTTTTATCAACCTTCCTTTGGGAGTAAATACCACAATTTCGGAGGCGAAGAGGTTCATCTTAAACTCGTCGAGAAACTCGAATGCATCGTGCTCCGAATTGGCGAGGTGATCTCTGATACGCTCTATCCAACGGTCGAGCTCGTTTTCGGACGAAATGCCACCTTTGTATTTGTAGTGTGCTGCAAAACCATATTTGGCAACCCGGTCCATCCGTTCGGTGCGAATTTGTACCTCAACCCATTTCCCCTGAGGCCCCATTACGGTTACATGCAACGATTCGTATCCATTGGCGCGTGGCATGGTTATCCAGTCGCGGATGCGGTCGGGCTTTGGCGGGTAAATATCGGTAACCAGCGACAGCACCTCAAAACATTGTCGTTTTTCCGAAACGGCCGATTTTGCCTTAAGTATGATGCGTATGGCCAGCAGGTCATATATCTCGTCGAGGGTCACTCCTTTGCTGTGCATCTTTTCCCAAATCGAATACATCGACTTTAGTCGGTGGGTTACCGTGCACTCTATCCCTTCGTCGGCCAGACGCTCCCGAATGGGTTTGATGAACTGATTTACAAGATAGTTGCGTTTCCCCTCTTGGTCGTGCAGTTGGTAAAGGAGATTTCGATATTCCTCGGGGTGTTTAAACCGGAAGCTCAGCTCTTCGAGTTCATTTTTAATGGTGTAAAGTCCCAGTCGGTGCGCCAATGGGGCATAAAGGTATAGGGTTTCAGAAGAGATCTTGAGTTGCTTATAGGGAGGGAGCGAATCGAGGGTGCGCATATTGTGCAACCGGTCGGCTATCTTTATAAGGATAACGCGTACATCGTCGGAGAGGGTCATCAGCATCTTCCGAAGGGTGAGCGCCTGCCTGGAGTCCATCTCTCCCGAAAGTTTGGTAAGACCGTCCACAATCCGGGCAACCTGCTCCCCAAACATGTTTTTAATGTCGGCAACCGTGTATTCGGTATCTTCTACTACATCGTGCAAAATGGCGGCAATCACCGAGGTTGCTCCAAGTCCGAGATCGCGCGCTACAATGGCTGCCACCAACAAGGGATGCACAATATAGGGTTCTCCCGATTTGCGGCGCAGTCCAACGTGTGCTGCATTGGCAAAGTCAAATGCCTTTTGCACCTTCGCCATACGCTCACCATCGAACCGCTTGGCTACCTCACGCACCAAATCGTCGTAGCAATCGTTGATCTGCCGTATTTCTGCCTTGGTAAATTGTGCCATCTATCTCTTGCGCTGTGAACGAAAATCAGGTTCCCACCCACGTCGCAGTGGTAGGTTTTTCACTCAACTGCTTTATTATTTGCGGGGTTTGTGCTGCGAAACGGGACCGATTTCAGCCATCAAATCGTAGAACAAATTTGTAAAAAAATTCCATGAAAACCGCCTTTTTTCCAGCTTAACATGTGCTTCGAACTCAGATTTTCGATTCTGGACGTAAAAGTCAACGAGGCAGTCGGCAATTTCGCCGGCATCCGGACTGCATACATAGCCTCCTTTGCCATGCTGAACTATCTCTGCCAGCCCACCCACCTGCGTTACCAGCATGGGTTTATCGAAGTGATAGGCTATCTGGGTTACGCCACTTTGGGTAGCGCTCTTGTAGGGCTGAACGACCATGTCGGCTGCCGAAAAATAGTATTCTACCTCCTTGTCGGGGATGTAGCGGCCGGCAAACCAAACTCGATCTGCAATGCCGAGTTGCTCAACCTGATGTCGATAACTTGCCTCGTTCGAGTAAAACTCCCCGGCTACCAGAAGCTTAAGTCCAATCTTTTCGAGTCGGGCATCGGCCAATGCCTCCAGCAGCAGGTCGAGACCCTTGTAGTCGCGGATGAGCCCAAAAAAGAGCAGATACCGTTGCTCGGTGTCCAATCCTAGTTTTTTGAGGGCTTCTTTGCGGGGCAGAATTTTTCCGTAATGGTCGTATATAGGATGGGGACCCCAACGTCGGGGCTTTCCGGTATCAAATCGGTTCAAATCGGTGAGCACGCTCTCCGACATAGCCACCAACCCATGGGCCGCTCTCAGAAAATAGCGTGTTAGCAGCCGGTCGCCCAGCTTATGTTCGTGGGGTATTATATTGTCGGTAAGCGCAATAATGGTCGTATGCCGGTTGCGGCGGATCATGCGGCCTATGGTCCCCAATGCCGGCCCCATAAAGGGAATCCAGAACCTTAGAATTACCAAATCGGGCCTGTCGGTTGCAATTCGGTTTCCGGTAGCGATCCAAGTTACTGGGTTTATACTGCTGATGTTGCGGCGCGTAGGGATATCGTGGTTTGAGGCATCGGTGGTAAACTGACTTTTCCCGGGAAACAGCCATCCGGGATACTGCAGCGAAAACGACTCGAGTGTCACCTCGTGCCCTTCGTCACGAAATGCCTGCGCCAAACGGTCGTTCAGTGCTGCAATGCCTCCCCGGTAGGGATGAGCCGGTCCTACAATGGCTATTTTCATGGTATGCGATGTGTTGATTTTTGCAGCAGTTGTACCACAAACCGATCTATGGGGAAAGTAAAGCTTTCGGCCTCAAGCGCATCAATGGGCACCCAACGAAACGATTGGTTGCCGTTCTGATCGTGCGAAAAGTCGAAAGGTTTGTCCGACAGGGTGAATTGTGGTGGAGTGGCCAAACGGGCAGTATAATAGATGCTGATTAGCTGATGGTTGGGGAAGAACAGCGCCGGCTGGTAAAATCCAGTGGTGTAGAAGTGGGCTATATCGGTAATGGTCTGACCGTTGCACTCCTCCTGTATTTCGCGTACCAAACACTCTTCTGGTCCTTCGCCAAACTCCAGACCTCCTCCTGGGAATTTGGTCATCCGCTGGTCGAGTTGAAACTCGTCGGTTACCAACACCCGTTGACGGTCGTCGAGCAGAAGGGCGTACACCCGTAATATAAAAGATCCCGGTGGCTGTGTCATTGCATTTGGTGTTCTATGAGCGGAATCACCGAGTCGAGCTGGTTTATTTCCACCCAGTGGATCGTTGTATCGCGTTTGTACCAGGTAAGCTGCTTACGGGCATACCGACGGGTGTTTCCCTTAATGCGTTCAATGGCCTCTTCGCGGCTCCATTTACCATCGAAATGATCGAACCACTCGCGGTATCCCACTGTGAGCATGGCATTTTGGTGTCGATATGGATAGAGCCGACGCGCCTCCTCTTCGAGTCCGGCATCGACCATTTGGTCTACTCTCTGGTTGATACGCTGGTATATCATTTCGCGGGAAGCGTTCAGTCCAATGCGCAGCATCTGAAACGGACGCTCTTTACGGGGCGCTGTTCTTAAGGTTGAGTAGGGAACACCGGTGGTGTGGATGATTTCGAGGGCATGCAGCAACCTTTTGGGATTTTTCAGATCTACTTCGCTGTAGTAGTTCGGGTCGAGGCGTTGCAGCTCTTTGCGCAAATGGTCGATGCCTTTCTGATGAAGGCTATCCGTCAGCGATTTCCGAAGTTCTGGGTCTATCGCCGGCAAATCGTCGATGCCAAAACATAGTGCATCGGCATAGAGCATCGATCCTCCGCTCAGCACGGCCAGTGGTTGTCGTGCGAAGATTTCCTGCAGCACCACCAGTGCTTCCTGTTCAAAGCGGCTGGCACTGTAGTAGTCGAAGATGGAGCGGGTGCCTACGAAATGGTGCTTTACCCTCACCAGCTCATGGGGCGGCGGGGCGGCCGTACCTATCTGCATCTCCCGGTAAATCTGACGGGAATCGGCCGAAACAATTTCGGTTCCAAAATGCTCTGCAATCTGTAGACTTAGGGCCGATTTGCCGATGGCCGTAGGGCCAAGAATAACAACCAATAGTGGCAACATAGTTTCCTGATATCTTGCAAAATTAGCATAAATTCGGCGGCTGCAGGGCAAAAAAAAACTGTTCACCGGCGGCCCGATGAACAGTTTCTATTTCCAATCCTGATCAGAACTATGGGGTAAGTTCCTCGCTGTTACCGAAAATTTCGTAGTAGTCGTCTGCCACACCATAATCGGAACTTGTTTCCACCTTTGCGGGTTGTTTGGTGCGCAGCGAATTAATCTCGCGGATAACATCAGGGGATGTGCTGCTTCCATTTGCCCGGACCCGGGGTTCTTTGAGTGTCTTTTCCATACAATATTTCAGTTAATTCCAATTCACGTTAACATTCTCCACCTTAACAAAATCATGGAGTCTAAAGAGCGCAATGTTTCCCGGCGACGGGAACACATTCATGCGTGCAGAACCTTTTGAACGGCTTTTCGTTGGTTGGTCAAAAGCATTCGCGCAGCAAGGTGTCGTTAAATGATCATCAGTTGGTTTATGCATTCAAAGGTATAAATGATATCATCCGATGAACCCATTCAAAGTTCAGCGCGAAGCCAATTTTTGAATCCTTGTTTGAAAACAGCCTTTCCGAGCTCGATGGTGGATCTATTCTATGTATTTGAAAAACAGTTCTGAATGGAGTTGATATTGGGTAGTCTATCCCCTCTATTTTGGTCAAAATTCGATGGGTTTAAAAAATGTTAAAAGATGTTGAATCGGGAAATTTATCGAACAATCGTTTCGGCTGTTCGGGAGTTTCTTTGTTGACTTTATGTTTGTGGCCCGTCTAAATGTTTTTTGATATTCGTAGCACAACCCATTGCGATTCTTGTAGCCGTGGGCCTTCCGGTTGTTTGTTTTGGATTATTTGCAGGTATTAAAATAATCAGGTTGTTCAAGGGCATTGGCCTGATCCGGCAACTGCGGCGAAATCTAACTGATACAATATTGGGGACAATAAAAAATGGGTCGAAACGCCACAACCCTATCATACAACTGTAATGTATGCTATAATTGACTACTAATAGTGAGGCGAAAACCGTCGCCCTATACTTATATACGATGCGCATTGTAACCTTTTTTGCCGAGAACCTACGAATTTCGCTCACTTCCATCCGTTCGAATCTATTGCGAACCACGCTAACCGTATTGATCATTGCGGTGGGAATCACTGCTCTGGTGGGTATTCTAACGGCCATCGATTCGATTAAACGCAGCATTACCAAGGAGTTTACCTTTATGGGGGCCAATACCTTCACCATTACCAGCCGGGGTATGCGGGTCCAGGTTGGCAACCAGCAATACCGGTCGCGCAATTACAACTACATTTCGTATCAACAGGCAAAGGAGTTCAAGGAGCGTTTCGATTTCCCTGCCCGTGTATCGGTTTCGGTTTATGGTACCGGTAATGCCACCCTCAAACGGGGTTCTGAAGTAACCAATCCCAATGTTACGGTTCGGGGGGTTGATGAGGAGTACCTTTATACTGCCGGATTTGAAATTGA
Organism: uncultured Prolixibacteraceae bacterium; assembly: GCA_964349885.1. Taxonomy (GTDB): domain Bacteria; phylum Bacteroidota; class Bacteroidia; order Bacteroidales; family Prolixibacteraceae; genus UBA1413. The sequence continues at coordinate 9,209 of CAYGIQ010000094.1, forward strand.
AAATGGCCGCAACTTTAGTCCCGACGAGGCGCTTACGGCCCGCAATGTGGTGTTGATTGGGCGCGATGTGGTAAGGCTGCTCTTTCCGGGTGGCGAAAGTCCGCTCGAGAAAGAGATTACCATTGGCAGTGGTCGCTATCGTGTGGTAGGAATTCTAAAGTCGAAGGGTGGTGGCTTTGGCCGCGGCGGCGACTTGGTGGCTTTTGTTCCGTACACCAATGCTCGGATCTACTTTTCGCGCCCGCGAATGAACTTTGATGTGCAGGTGCGACCCGACCATACCGAATTGCTTGAGGCAGGTGTGGGTCAGGCCGAATCGGTTTTCCGCGGTGTGCGCAATCTTTCGCCGTTCGACGAGTCCGACTTTAACATAGAGAAGAGCGACAACATTGCCAATTTGCTGCTCAGTAATATAAGGTATATAACGTTGGTGGCTACCATCATTGGTATTATAACACTTTTTGGGGCTGCCATTGGCTTGATGAACATTATGCTTGTATCGGTTACCGAGCGAACCCGCGAGATTGGAATCCGAAAGGCGATTGGCGCTCAGGCTTCAACCATCAAACAACAGTTTCTGATGGAGGCCATTGTAATTGGTCAGGTGGGTGGACTGGTGGGCATTGTTTTGGGCATTGCTATGGGCAATGGGGTATCGATGTTGATTGGAAGCACTTTTATAATTCCTTGGGTATGGATCATAACGGGTGTTGTGCTCTGTTTTCTGGTAGGGATTTTCTCCGGTTACTACCCGGCCGTTAAAGCCGCGAGGCTCGATCCAATCGAAGCTCTGCGCTACGAATAAAAAAAGGGGCCCTTCTGAGCCCCTTAATTATGTTTTATACAAATCAGATTACTTCACACTGTTCATATATTCAATCAGTTCTACTACTTTAGCAGAATAGCCCCACTCGTTATCGTAC
>CAYGIQ010000095.1:0-9911 GCA_964349885.1 uncultured Prolixibacteraceae bacterium
GACGTCGCCTGACTTATTCAAACCCCGGTTCTAACTGAGCCGGGGTTTTTTGGTTTTTATATCTTTCGTATTGCAATTTGCTATACTTATTTTCGTAAACATCCGTTTATTCTCTAAACCTAATGAGCTGATGAAAGCATGGATGCATACTGTACTGCGCTGGCGGGAATCTGTTTTCCTCTTTTTTGCTGCGCTCTCAATGGTTGGTTTTCCGTTTTCTGAGGCCCTCGTGAGCATTTCTGGCGGATTTCTCCTCGCGCAGGCACTCTTTTTTTATTTTCTATCCCCCCCCCGATCTTATTCTTCGAAACCCAGCTTTCTGTTGTTTGGCTTTTTGGCTATTTTTTGTGTCTATTTAGTTTGGATGGTTCTTAGCAAAGACTGGCACATGGCGGTTTATGAACTCAAGAAAGTTCTCTTCTGGGTAATATTTCCGTTTGCATTGTATCTTTCTCCCCCTCTCTCAAGACAGAAAACCTATTTTCTACTGCTGCTCTTTGTGGCTGCGGTGGTGGTTTCGTCGCTTATTTTTTCAGTTAAACTCTTTCTTGTCGACCAGATGGAAACTTCCAGTATTCGTTCGCTGGGCTTTGTTTCCAACATTAGATTCTCCTTCCAGGTTATATTATCTGTTATTCTTTTGGTTTGGTTTCTGATATTTTTGCGGTCAACAACCATACGCAAATACAGATGGGCGGCTCTTTTAACCATCGTTTGGCTGATTTGGTTTTTGTTTATTTTGAAGTCGCTGATTGGGTTGATTGCCTTTTTTGGCACAGTCACCATCTCTGCTCTGATATATATGTTGCGTGTCCGAAAGAATGCTCTTCGCCATGGTTTGCTTACCCTGTTTTTTATGGCAGCATTCACCCCACTGATTTATGTGGCCGCTGTAGCTAAACAGTTTTATACCTATACAGAAGTCGACCGGAACTCCATTGATTGGTTAACACATTCAGGGAACTATTACCATCACGATTTTGATCAAACTGTCCGTGAAAACGGACATCTGGTATTTCTCTATATTTCAGAGGATGAACTTCGTAAGGCATGGAATAACGTGGGTACCCTCGACTTCGACGCTCAACTCAACGGTTATCCTCTTGGCACTACGCTTATTCGTTATCTTACAAGCTTGGGATTGCGCAAGGATAGTGTAGGCGTTGCTCAACTATCCCCCGATGATATTGAACACATTGAGCAGGGTACTACCAATTACCGCTTTAAAAACCGTTACTTCTCCATCTACCCTAGGGTATATGAAACATTGTGGGAGCTTGAGCAATACCGCAGTACTGGCGATCCAAACAACAAATCTCTTGTACAACGATTGGAGTTTCTAAAGGCAAGCTGGATACTTATGAAGCAAAATCCTTGGTTGGGTGTTGGCACCGGTAATTGGGCAAAAGCCTACAATACCGTTTACGAATCTTCCGGTAGCCGTCTAATTCCTGAAAATCGACGTTCGTCTCATAATCAATACCTCAACTATTTGGTAAAATTTGGACTTGTTGGTTTCATTTTTATTGTGGGTGTTTTCGTCTTTGTTGTTATCAAGGGGCGATATTATCGAAATTTCATTCTGCTCCATTTTCTCATTGCCATGGCCATTGCAAACCTTGGCGATGCCAATCTTGAAACCCATATGGGGCTTTCCTTTTTCGTTTTCTTTTTCACGTTTATCGCCTGGTATCTCCCCGAATTCACTCAAAAACAATCCACCTAGCGAACAAATCTTTCGTATGGTTGTTTAGTTGGGTAAAAGACAAAGAGGTATGAAAAGACGTAAATTTATTGGTGCAATTGGAACTGTTGCTGCAGCTGCACCTTTTGCAGGAGTGTTGAATGCGTGCGCAGGTGCTACCACAAATTTTTCCGGACATCAATTTCCAGAATTACCATACGCATTTGATGCCCTCGAGCCATATATTGACGCCATGACCATGGAAATTCATTATTCAAAGCATCATAAGGCATACTTTGATAATTTTATGAAGGCAGCAGAAGGTACCGGAATGCAAACTACCTCGCTTCCCGAAATATTTTCCAAAATGCGTGATTACACCGATACTGTCAGAAACAATGGAGGTGGTTTTTACAATCATAATCTGTTCTGGGATATTCTTACACCCGACCCTGTTGAGATTTCGCCCGATATGAAATCTGTAATTGAATCAGATTTAGGGTCTTACGATGAATTTGTTCAGCAATTTACATCTGCAGCCCGCTCCCGTTTTGGAAGCGGTTGGGCTTGGTTGTCTGTGGGCAGCGATGGCAAATTGTTTGTTTCTTCTACCGCAAACCAAGATAATCCGCTTATGGATGTAGTAGATCAACAAGGCACTCCGATTTTGGGCATCGACGTTTGGGAGCATGCCTATTATCTTAATTATCAAAATTTGCGTGGTGATTACATCGATAATTTTATGAAGATTATCGACTGGCCCAAAGTTGAAATTTTATATCATCAGGTTATTGGCTAAGAATTGCGTAAGCCTTAATAAAAAAGCTTCTGGTAGAATTTCTGCCAGAAGCTTTTTTGATTTTAAAGTATTTCCCTTGGCCGAAAGCCTTTGGATGTAAGTTTATTTGGCGTGGTTTGTACAATATCTCATTGAATAACGGTTTCTTGCAATACCCGGTCTGTATTTGTTTCGAGCGATATTTATAACTTGCAAAAAAATCGGTGTATGGCTTTTTTTAAAGAGGAGTTGCAACAGATTCGGGCCATGTTGTTCGATGTCGACGGTGTTCTTTCATGCGATGTGTCGCCTCTCGATAGCAATGGAGATCCTGTGCGGACAGCGAATGTAAAGGATGGAATGGCTATAAGAATGGCACTTGATCGGGGTTTTCAGATAGGTGTGATTACTGGGGGTATGCTTCCATCGGTTAAGTTAAGGCATCAAAAACTTGGTATAATCCATTATTACGATGGTGTTCGCGATAAGGTAGCATCACTCGAAGATTTTATTCAGAAAACAGGTATTGAAGCCCCTGAAATTCTTTTTATGGGCGACGATTTGGTGGATTTTGCCATAATGCAGTTGGTAGGTATTGCAGCATGTCCTTCGGATGCTGTACCCGAGATAAAAGCGATATCCCAATATGTGTCTCACTATGCAGGTGGCAGGGGTTGTGTGCGCGACATTATTGAACAGGTTATGCGTGCCCAGAATGTATGGTTTAGCGAGCTAAATTCATCAAAAAGGGCTTTTTAATGGTTTGGTATCCTGAATACAACTACATATTGGGATCCAAGTCGCCCCGAAGGCAGGAGATTCTTCGTCAGCTTGGATTGCCTTTTACGGTGGTTTCTGCCGATGGAGCAGAAGAGTTTCCGGAGGGTCTTAACAAGGGTGAGATTGCCTTGCATATTGCGCGCGAGAAGGCGGATGCCCTTCGTGATAGACTTACTGGGAATGACTTTCTGATAACTGCCGATACCATAGTTTGGATTGAAGGTGAGGTACTTGCCAAACCCGATGATGCCGAACATGCCCGAAAGATGCTGCAACGGTTGAGTGGTGCTGTACATGAAGTAATTACGGGTGTTTGCCTCACTACCCTCCAACGTGAACGGAGTTTCTGTTCAGTTACAGAGGTGTTCTTTAAGGCTTGTTCCGATGCCGAAATTGAGCATTACGTTGAAACTTGCCGGCCATTCGACAAGGCAGGCGCCTATGGAATACAGGAATGGATTGGGCTGGCCTGTATTGAACGCATCAACGGCTCCTATTTTAATGTGGTTGGTCTACCTGCAGATCGGCTCTATTCCGAGATCAAAAACTTTGACAGCGTGTCATCAGTGGATATGTTGAAAAACAGATAATTAAGTTTTCTGGCGTTCAAACTTGTTCTGAATATATTTCGTAAATTATTCTGTAATCAAACAGCTGAAATTATGAAATATGTGCTTCAATTCTTTACACTGTTTCTACTGTTCAATTTCCATACTGCATGTCAGAAAAGTATAGAACCTGTTAAGATTGGTTTTATGTTGCATGCTCTGGATAAGGAACGGTGGGAAAATGACCGTGATTTCTTTGTGCAGCATGCGGAGTATCTCGGGGCAACTGTTGTGGTAGTGGAGGCAGGTAATGATGCTGATGAGCAGTATAGACAGGCTCAAAGACTGTTGGCAGAGGGAATGGATGTGCTTGTGGTTGTACCCGTTGATCAGTTTAGTGCTGCCAAAATCGCTGAGGCCGCTAAGAAGTTAAATGTCCCGGTTGTATCATACGACCGGTTAATTATGAACTGCTCGCTCGATTTTTATATTTCGACCGACAATGTTGAGATTGGTGAGTTGCAGGCAAACTATTTAACTACCGTAAAACCGGAAGGCAAATATGTTTTGATTGGGGGTGCCGGAACCGACCACAATAGTATGTTTCTTCAACTGGGCCATATGAATGTGCTTGCTCCTCTGATTGAGAAAGGGGACCTGAAGGTTGTTCTCAATACTTACACCCAAGAATGGGGGGAGCACGAGGGTTATGAAATTATGCAAAAATTTCTGAGCAGCCCCAATTCTACCCCCGATGCTGTAATTGCAGGAAACGATGCCATTGCCTTTGGCGTCATTAGGTCATTGGAAGAAGCAAATTTATTGGGAAAGGTTTTGGTAGCAGGAATGGATGCCGACCTCAGAAATCTTCAGGAGATTGTTAAGGGAAACCAGACATGTACTGTTTATAAACCGCTCCAGAAAATGGCCAATACAGCCGCCGAAATTGCATTTCGGCTGGGAAGCGGTTTGGAATGCGAAAGAACCTTTCAGACCACAAGCAACGGGCATATGCTTGTCCCTTCGATGCTTTTTAACGGAGTGGTTGTTAACAAGCAAAACCTTCGGCTCACCGTAGTCTCAGAGGGTTATCAGAGTGCAGAGGATATCTTTAAATAGATAGCGTACATTTACAATTTGCATACCCTGTCGATTTGGCGGGGTATTTTTTTTTATGATGTTTTGAAAAAGGTATATTTGATTTTCTGTTTCAAAAGTATATCCAATGAGAATGAATAAATTGCTTTTATTAACGTTTGCTCTGTTTTTATGGCTGCAAACGATTGCCCGCGAGGGTATGTGGGTCCCCATACTGCTTGAAAAGTACAATTTGGAAGAGATGCAGCAAATGGGATTTCGTCTCACAGCTTCTGATATTTATGATATCAACAATGCTTCGATGAAAGATGCAGTGGTCCTGTTCGGTGGTGGATGCACCGGTGAGTTGATTTCGGGAAATGGCTTGTTGATTACCAACCACCATTGTGGATACCGTCAGATTCAGATGCACAGTTCGCTGGACAATGATTATCTAACTGATGGGTTCTGGGCATATTCGAGCGGCGAAGAACTCCCCAATCAGGGGCTGTCGGTTAGTTTTCTCGAACGCATGGAGGATGTTTCCCATTTGGTGTTTGAGGGTTTAGATGATTTGGCCGATGCAGCGCAAAAAGCTGAAAGGATGGCAGCAAACATCGCTGCTATTGAGCGCACGGCTAATGAAAATGGTAAGTACCGGGCTTTGGTCAGGCCTTTCTTCTATGGCAATCAATATTTTATACACGTATACAAGGTTTACACTGATGTTCGGCTTGTGGGCGCACCTCCTTCAGCAATTGGTAAATTTGGTGGCGATACCGACAACTGGATGTGGCCTCGACATACCGGAGATTTTGCCTTGTTTCGGATCTATGCTGGTCCCAACAACGAGCCAGCGCCATACTCCCCCAACAATGTGCCTTTTAAACCCAAAAAATTTTTCCCCATCTCCCTTAAGGGAATAGAACCCGGCGATTTTACCATGGTGTTTGGGTATCCGGGTAGGACAACACAATACTTGCCATCCCATGCAGTGGAGTTGATTCAGGAACAACGTGACCCCGACCGCATTGCCATCCGGGATCACAAATTGGAAATCATGCGCAACTTTATGAATTCCGATCCTAGCGTCCGAATTCAATATGCCGCAAAGTATGCTACGGTTTCAAATGCCTGGAAGAGATGGCAGGGAGAGATAGTTGGATTAAAAAGACTTGATGCGGTAGAAAGGAAACGGGCTTTTGAGCTCGATTTTGAGGTATGGGCCCGTAATAACGGTAAGTGGACGGGATTGTATGATAGTGTATTGCAAAATTTTGAAACTACCTATTCTGGATATGGTCCTTTGGCAAAGGCAGCAGATTACTACAGCGAAATAGTACTTTCGGGCATCGAAATTTTTACCTTGGCAAGTTATATGGACGCTTTTCTTCAGCAAGCACAGCGTCAGGGTGAAATATCATCCAATGCTTTGCAGGCAATGGATCGTCAATTGAAAGCATTCTTTAAGGATTTTCATCAACCGCTCGACGAGCAGATGTTTAGCCGGCTTTTGCCTGTGCTTGCCAATGAAATACCCGAACAGTACATTGCTCCTGCACTGTCGAATCTATTGTCGAAGCATCAGGGAGATCACCAGGTAAGTAGATTATACCGCCGGTCGATACTTTCAGACAGGGAAGGGCTTATGAATCTATTGTCTTCAGGAAATCCTACAAAAATAAAAGCCATCGAAAAAGATCCTGTTTTTGCCTTGTATAAAAGTTTGAGACAGTTCTACAATGAAAAGATAGATGTTCCTGTTCGCTTGATTGAGGCGGAGCTCGATGTTGAGATGCAAAGCTACCTGGCAGGAATTATGGAGATGCAGCAGGGCAAGGCTCTTTTTCCCGATGCAAACTCCACCCTCAGGGTTACTTATGGTCGCGTTGAGGGCTATGAGCCCCGCGATGGGGTTGCTTTTAAGCACTATACAACACTCGAAGGCATAATGGAGAAGGACAATCCAGACATTTATGATTATCGTGTCCCTGAGCGTCTGAAGCAGCTGTATGCCGAAAGAGATTATGGTCGGTATGGGTTTAACGGAAAGATGCCGGTCTGTTTTGTGGCATCCAACCACACCACGGGAGGAAACTCAGGGAGCCCGGTTATCAATGCCGATGGACATCTGGTTGGCATAAATTTCGATCGTTGCTGGGAAGGCACCATGAGCGATATAATGTATGATCCGAATCAGAGTCGCAACATCTCTCTTGATATGCGCTATATGCTTTTCATTGTGGATAAGTTTGCGGGTGCCGGTTATTTATTGGAGGAGATGGAACTTATCTTCTGATAACTTAGGAGATAGACCTTTCCTGCATAGTACTTTCCTGTTTGTTCTCTTAAATTTCTGAGAACTAATCGGGCAGAATAAACCGTATTGAAATTTGCTGCGATTGATCGAGATCTTTCCAATCAAGAAGGTGAAATGATAGGTTGAATCTCCCCTGCACCTTGGGATGGTTAATGAAATACCAGATTGCGTCGGTGCGCATATAATTGTTTAGCCGGTAAAAGGGATCTCCTGTCATAAAGGTATGGGCCTCTCCTGAGTTGATCGTTTGGTCTATTTTGAAATTCCTGAACTTCATACTCATTCCTGTCAGCAGACTCTTTGCATGCACGATACCATCGGTAACAGATCTTTCGCGGTAAATTGAGCCTAATATTCCTGCCTTTAGTTCAAATTCCCAAAGATGACCCCAACGCCATCCTCCTTGCACTGCGTATCCAATATTGTCGCGTATGTGTTGGCCGGGTGGTCGAAGCTCGCTGTGCGCCAGGTGGTTGAGCAGGAAATAGTTCCTGAGAAATAGGTGTTCTCCCATGATCTCACCGCCTGCAGCCACAGTAAAAGCCTCGCGCTCGAATTCTGATTTTTTTCCGGTCCAGTCGATCAAAACATACTGATGCCCATTGTTCCAACGGTAGGCGCCCCGAAGACCTTCTATATGACTTCGGAAATAGTGCACCGTGTCGGCCATCATTGCCAATGGCAGATTAATCAAGTTGGTTCGGGGGAAACTTCCGAAATGGAACGTTTTTTTTGCGTCGTGGTAACGGTAATAAAGTGTTAATGATGGAATATGCAAATCTATGGCAGTGCCAAACTCATAGAGATGCAGCAGTCCTGCACCTACATAGTGGCCATCGAAGGCCCTTCCCAATTCAAATCCAACTTTGCTGGCAAGTATGGTTTGGGAATAGCTTTTCCTACTGAAAAACTCGCGGTTGTCCCCAATTCCCTCAAACCAGCCACTGTATAGCGTCTTTTGAGCAGTTGCGGTGGAGAAAAGGGCCAGTAGACAACCCAATAAAAATGTCAGTCGCAACCGAGTGCCAAACATCCCTGGTTTTTTTGTAAGGCTTGTAGCAGTTGAATTGATTGAGTCCATTTTTTTTTAGGGCGGTACAATTTTAATTCAAACTTATGAAATAATCTGCTGGGAGTGCATAAAATTGATTTATAAACAAAAGCATTCAGGTTTATTAGATAGAGTTATAGTATGGATATCTTTCATTTATGGGGGTATATTTGATGCTGATTAGGCGGTATCTGAAAGGAAAAACAACTGAAAAATATCATCGCCCGGCGAAGGAACAATCCGTACATTTGAAAAAAGATTTAATTGTATGGTTCACGAAAAGCTGATCAGGCCAGAAAGCATAGTTGTGATAGGAGGCTCTAACAACCTCACCAAACCCGGCGGAAAGTTGCTTAAAAACCTTTTGGATGGTGGTTTCTCGGGCCAACTGTATGTGGTCAACCCTCGCGAAAGTGTGGTGCAGGGCGTCGATGCTTATTCAACGGTTGGAGAGTTGCCGGGGGTCGATCTGGCCATACTGGCAATTCCCGCCCACCTTTGCCTTCAGTCAGTTCGCGTGCTGGGCCGTGAGAAGAATACAAAGGCCTTTATTGTAATAAGTGCTGGATTTAGTGAGTCGGGTGAAGAGGGGCGTGTTTTAGAGCGGGAGTTGGTAACGGAGGTCACCCGCGCCGGAGCTACGTTGATTGGGCCTAATTGTATAGGGATAATCACTCCGTATCATGCCAGTGTTTTTACAACTCCTGTTCCCAGGTTATGGGAACAGGGTTGCGACTTTGTTTCGGGGTCTGGAGCTACAGCGGTTTTTATTTTGGAATCAGGAATTCCGAAGGGGCTGCGTTTTTCGAGCATCTGGTCGGTGGGCAATTCTGCTCAAACCTCGGTCGAAGATATACTTGCCCACCTCGACGAAACCTATGTTGATGGAATCAGTCCACGTGTTAAGCTTTTATACTTAGAGTACATCAAGGATCCCGATAAGTTGCTTCATCACGCCACCTCCCTGATCCGGAAAGGCTGCCGGATTGCTGCCATCAAGGCCGGAAGTTCTAATGCCGGAGGACGAGCTGCCATGTCGCATACGGGCGCAATGGTAAGCTCAGACGCAGCAGTTGAGGCGTTGTTTCGAAAGGCAGGGATTGTTCGATGTTACGGGCGCGAGGAGTTGGTCACAGTTGCCAATCTATTTTTATGCAAGGAGCTTAAGGGCAACAAAATTGCCATAATAACCCATGCAGGAGGCCCCGGGGTTATGCTAACCGATGCTTTAGAAGCTGGAGGGCTTTCCATTCCTGAAATTGCGGAGTCGCCCGAGAAAGCGTCGTTGCGCAATAAGTTATTTCCTGGCTCAAGTTTGGAAAACCCCATCGATTTTCTTGCCACCGGAACTGCTGCGCAGCTGGAAGCAATAATCGATGCCTGCGAGAACCATTTTGATGTAGATGCCATGGCCATAATTTATGGCAGCACCGGGCTATCGCCTGTTCGCGAAGTTTACGAGTTGATCGACCGGAAGATGCACAGTTGTCTCAAACCGATCTACCCGATTTTGCCCTCTTTGCTGGAGGTTAGGGAAGATGTTTCACTCTTCCTATCGGCAGGCAACGTGAATTTTCCTGATGAAGTTCTTTTGGGCAAAGCGCTCACTAAGGTGATGAAGACGCCGCCTCCCTCCGAGGAGCGGATTATGATGAATGGTATAGATCTGGTGG
>CAYGIQ010000096.1:0-9876 GCA_964349885.1 uncultured Prolixibacteraceae bacterium
CTCTTAGGTTGTACGATAGCCATAAAAATGTACTTTTGGCTGGAAACATTTTGAAAAAGTACCATGAAAATGCAACGGATGGGGATTATTGGGGCCGGGTTACTGGCTGGATTGCTTTTATTGGCCACTTGTGGATGGGAAAGTCCCGAGAAACGTGACATCAGCGCCGTGGACCCACCGGTTCAGCCCAGGTTTTATGGCGTTCCAATACCCGATTCTATGGTCTTTATGGGCGATCTGGTGCCGCTAAGTCAATGGCATGTAAGGGAGAGTCTCGAGAGAGAGTTGCTGGTAAATGCACATTTTCATTCTCAGACCATACGACTTATAAAGTTGGCCGATCGCTATTTTTCCATCGTCGATCCAATACTCGCAGAGATGGGGATACCTGCCGACTTCAGGTATCTGGCGGTGGCCGAGAGCGGACTCAATCCAAAAGCCCTTTCGCCTGCAGGGGCTGCTGGTTTCTGGCAGTTTATGAGGGCTGCCGCCAGCGATTACGGACTGGAAGTAACTGCCGAAGTCGATGAGCGTTACCACATTGAGAAGTCGACCCGCGCAGCAGCCCGATATTTGTCTGCTGCCTACCTAAAATACAACGACTGGGCACTTGTTGCAGCCGCTTATAATGCCGGAAGAAGTGCCCTCGACCGGCATATGACGCGGCAAAAGGTAAACAGTTATTACGATCTGCTGCTTGCAGAAGAGACCGAACGGTATGTGTTTCGCATATTGGCACTTAAGTTGATTCTTGAGAATCCGGAGGCCTATGGGTTTTTCATTGCCGAAGCTGACCGTTATCCCAAATTTAAGACCCGAAAAGTAGAGGTTTCCGCCACCTTAGCGAATCTGGCTGATTTCTCAATTGAGCAGGGCACCAACTATAAAATGCTGAAGTACTTTAATCCCTGGCTTCGCGAAAACGTACTTACCGTAAGGTCGGGTAAAACCTACATTATTGAACTGCCTGCAGAATAATGTCTTAATCCGGGATGCGAATGGTTAGGCTTGATATTTGTTGGCACCCCACGGCAAGTTTGGCATGAGGCAACTTTTTATTTCACTGGTTTTGTCGCTGGGTTTCGGATGGTTGACACTATCATCAGGAGCACAGGAAAGTTATGTTGATATAGATCCGGTACTAATTAGGCTGCGGGCTCAGGTGGTGAGTATGGGCGATAGTATGCCGGTGCCTTATGTAAATATTGTGAATTACCGCAACCGCTCTGGTGCAAGTACCAATGTCACGGGTCACTTTTCGATCGAAATGCTCAATGTTGACACCCTTGTGCTTTCGAGCACCGGGTTTAAGCCCCGAACTTTGCGGATACCTGCCAGCTACAACCCCGACAATCTGTTGCTGATTTATTTGGAACCGGTTGTTTATCCGCTCCCCGAAATGCAAGTTTCTGGCGACCGAATCAGGGTGAATATGGATGGGATACCCATTGGGCGGCTTTCTGAGATAGCGCCGGAGCTCAGGGGTGATGCATTTAACGAGCGCCCCCCTGTATTGGCTGCGCTTTTCAATCCAATCTCATACTGGCAATACTACCTCAGCCGCAAGGAGATTCAAAAGAGAAAGACACGCGAAGCCATCGACCTCGAAAAAAACTGGGAGATGCATTCGCTCAATTACAACAAGGAGATGGTCATGTTTTTAACCGGACTCAACGATTCTCAGGCCGACAATTTTATGATCTGGTTTAACGCACAAAATGTGCTCCCCTATACCGCAACAGAATATGAGGTAAGGGCCTCCATCCGTGAATATTTTCTTTACTATACCCAAGAAATGAACCAAGGTCCGCGCAACTAAATTCTGTTAAGAATTTTAGTTAAGCCAGTAGGTCATTTTAAACACCAGTGCCCGGTTTCTTGAATTCCAGGTACCCGGAATGTAGTTGTCGGTGTACACGATAAAAATATCGGAAACTGGTTGAAAGCGCCATTGGAAACGCATATTCAGGTTCACATTATCGAGCTGCTCGTTGTATTGCACAAAGGTCGACAGGAACAATTTGTCGGTAAAGGTTACATCGAGCTTGGGTCCAACCAACCACAGTTGTGTGCGGGTAAAAGGTGCAGGCAGAATAATATCGGTATAGGTAAAGTTTATCGAGAGGTTGGCATAAGGTTGGTATCGATAGCTCATTCGGCCTTCAATCCTGTTAAAATCACCACTGTATATTCCACCCTTGGCGAAACTTGCACTGTATTTAAACAGCTTGCGGTTGTCGGACATATATTCAACAAAGGCAAATTGAGTTCGGTACTCACTGCCGGCCGGTAGGAAAACATTCGAGATGTGGGTGGGGTCGAAGTCTCGGTTCAGGCGCACAAAAAGGTCCTTAAACCCCGCGCTAATCATCGTCCTGTTGGCGAATTCCGTCTGATAGGCATAGGTATTCTCCATATCTACCAACCTGTTGCTGCTGTCGAAATAGAATTGAAGCTCGGCCGAGGGACCGTGGTTGGCGATTTTCTTATTGGGCACAAAGGTGTATTTAAAGGTGGGCCCCAGGAAGTTGTACCCGGTACGTCTTACGAAACCGGTTTCGGCCTTATAATTTTCGCCTACACTGGTTTGCGACAATCGAGCCATGATGTTTTTTCGGTTGTATCCCAATGAAACACCCTGTGCATGCTGTTTGCCGGGGTCCCCGGGTTGAAACGAGCGGTGGTAGAAGAACTTACCGCTCCAGAAGTTGTTGCTGCTGGCCAGGTTGTAATCGACTCCAAGAACACGGTTGAAGAGGTCCGAATTTTCGGGCTGGTTGAGATACTCTTTGTTTACAAGGATAAAACTGAGGTTGCTGCGCGCAAACATCTTTTTTTGCAAAGAGAGCACAGTAAAATTTCTCGAAAGTTCGACATCTGTTTTTTCAGTCGTCATATTCATAAACCCAATTCTGAAGTCGTTGCCAATTTTTCCGCTCAGTCTTGCCCCACCGAGCACCGGTGCGTCGAGTCCTATTCTACGCGAGAAGAAGGGGGTAACGGAGTTGGCAAAACCAAATCCGGAGAAAAGATCTGAATTTTCGAGAAAGAACTGCCGCTTTTCAGGATAGAAGAGTTCGAAGCGGTCAACGTTCATCTGCTGCTGATCTACCTCAACTTGAGCAAAATCGGGATTGTAGGTAAGGTCGAGGTTCATGGAGGAGGAGAATCCCACCTTGGCATCGAACCCAACATCGTTTCGCCATCCTCGGCTTGTGCCGTTTTCTCTGTTTTCGTGGTAGCTGCTGAAGGCGTATGGTATGATAGAAAAATTGAGGGAAGGTTTGGGCAGTGGGGTTTCGAAGTTGAGAACTCCTGTGTAGGCCAGCGAGGCAGTTGGAAACTGCCGGGGTACCGGGGCCCATGACGATTTTTCGTTTGTTTTCAGGTCTTGCCGACTAAAATTGACAAACCAGGTTTGGCTCTCTTTGGGATACCTGATGGAGCGAAAAGGAATGCGCATCTCGGTTACCCATCTGTCGTCGTAGTGTTTTGTTTTTGATGAAATCTTGCTATCCCAATCAAGGTTCACCGAAAATCCGTTAAACATAATGCCATCCCAGACGGCACCTGATGCCGATACTCCGAACGTAAAACCGTTGGTTTGATCGAGGAAGGTGTCAAAGAAGCCCAAGAAATTGTCGTTGTTGCCAAAAGAAAAATCGCGTCTGAACGACTCTGCCACTCTTTTCCCTGGTATGGTATCGAAGAAAGTAATGGCGACGTAGAATGCACGCTGGTCGTAGGTAATCATGATTTCTGATGGCTGCTGCGGATAGCCGGTATCGACCGGAAGTACCAGCCTGAAGTCTTTGGCCACTTCAGCGGCCAACCAGTCGGGTTCGTTCAACTCTCCGTCGAGCACAATTTCTCCTATGGCTGACTTCGCGTTGTATACAAAATCGCGGTTGTGGATTGAATGGATTTTGCTTTGTGGTGGCACTGAAATTTGAGCAAAAACAGTGGTAAAAGAGAACATTGCCAATAGCAGGATCAGATTTCTTCTGGGCATGATTTTTAGTTTTTCCGGAATTTTCCAAAGATAGGGTATATTGTTTTTGATGCAACCAAAAGCTGGTGCTTCAAAAATTATTTTACCTACCTAGAAAACTTTGAATTCATCTGCGTTCGAAAATTATTCCAGAGGAATGGGTATAATAATCAAAGATTATCGAAGACAGTAGGTTATTTTGGGTAAAAAGCGGCAATAAATAGTTAACTGTCTTAAATTTGCACACTGTAAGCGCATGGTTGTTCTGTCGATCTATTCCGTGTTTTGGAACAGGATGCCTGTGCATACTTAATGAAACAACCCGGGCTACCTACATTGGTTAGCCCGCAATCTGATGCATACCATGAAAAAACCCGAAATAAGGAGTCTGCTTGCCAAAAAAGTTATGGTGCTCGATGGGGCGATGGGATCGCTCATTCAAAACTATCCATTAACGGAACTCGATTTTAGGGGGGAGATTTTTGCCCTGCATGGATCCGATATGAAAGGCAACAACGACATTCTGTCGCTTACCCGTCCCGATATCATTCGTGAAATACACCGGCAGTACCTCGAGGCGGGTGCCGACATTCTGTCCACAAATACCTTCAATGCCAATCGTATTTCGCAAGCCGACTATGATGCTTCTGAATGGTCGTATGAACTGAACAAAGCTTCGGCAAAACTGGCAGCCGAGGAGGCCGAAAAGTTCACCCTTCAGCAACCCGAGAAGCCACGGTACGTAGCCGGAGCCATAGGCCCAACCAATAAAACCCTTTCCCTTTCGCCCGATGTTAACGATCCGGGCTACCGTGCAGTTACTTTCGATGAAATAAAGGAGGCCTATCGAGAGCAGGCTGAAGGGTTGCTCGATGGGGGTGCCGATTTGCTTTTGGTGGAGACCATCTTCGACACCCTTAATGCCAAGGCTGCGCTGTATGCCATCGAGGAAGTTATGGAGCGTCGGGGTGCTAAAATACCGGTGATGGTTTCGGGTACCATAACCGATGCGAGCGGTCGTACGCTTTCTGGACAAACCCTTGAGGCATTTATGCGGTCGCTGTCGCATGTAGATTTGCTTTCGATTGGATTAAACTGTGCATTGGGGGCGGCAGAGTTGAAACCCTATGTAAAGGAGTTGGCCCAAAAGTCGCATTTTTACATCAGCGCACACCCCAACGCCGGACTTCCCAATCAGTTTGGGGGATACGACGAAACGCCCGAAATTATGGCTGTACAGGTAGGCGAATACCTTCAGCATCAATACGTAAACATAATAGGAGGGTGCTGTGGAACAACCCCCGATCACATCAGGGCCTTTGCTCAGCTGGCTGAAAATGCCCAGCCGCATCTACTCAATCTACCTACGCACCATACCTGGTTTACCGGACTTGAACCTGTAAGCCTCACGCCAGAGTCCAACTTTATGAACATCGGAGAGCGTTGTAATGTGTCTGGTAGCCGAAAGTTTGCACGCCTTATCCGGGATCAGAAATATGAAGAGGCACTTGCCATTGCCCGCGATCAGGTGGAGAATGGCGCACAAACCATCGATATTAATGTGGACGATGCCATGCTCGATGCTGAAAAGGAGATGGTAACATTTCTGAATCTGATGATGGCAGAGCCCGATATTGCCCGACTGCCGGTAATGATCGATTCATCGAAATGGAGTGTAATTGAGGCCGGACTGAAGTGCGTGCAGGGCAAGGCAATTGTGAATTCGATCAGTCTTAAAGAGGGAGAAGAGCAGTTCCGCGAACAGGCAGAAAAAGTCAAAAGGTATGGAGCTGCATTGGTAGTTATGGCCTTTGATGAAAAGGGACAGGCCGATACTTTTGAGCGTCGAAAGGAGATTTGTAGCCGTGCTTATCGAATCCTCACAGAAGAGGTGAAGCTTTCTCCTCAGGATATCATTTTTGACCCCAACATTCTTACCATAGGCACCGGACTGGAGGAGCACAACAATTATGCAGTCGATTTTATCGATTCGGTCCGATGGATTAAGGCTGCGTTGCCCCATGCCAAGACCAGTGGAGGCATCAGCAATGTCTCCTTCTCCTTTAGAGGAAACGATACCGTACGAGAGGCTATGCATGCGGTTTTTCTTTACCATGCCATTAAAGCAGGTCTCGATATGGGTATAGTAAACCCAGGAATGTTGCAGATTTATGATGAGATTGAACCTTCATTGCTTGAGAAGGTGGAAGATCTGGTGCTCAACCGGCGAGCCGATGCCACGGAACGGTTGCTCGATTTCGCTGCCTCCCTTCGGCCCGAAGTACAGGCTGAAGAGAAGCAAGAGGTATGGCGCAGCTGGCCATTGGAGAAGCGGCTCGAACACGCTTTGGTAAAAGGGATTACCGACTACATTGAGTCCGATATGGACGAAGCGGTTTTGGTATACTCCCCGGCACTGACCATCATCGAAGGTCCGCTAATGGCCGGCATGAATGTGGTCGGAGATCTTTTTGGAAGTGGCAAGATGTTCTTGCCACAGGTTATCAAATCGGCTAGGGTAATGAAGAAGGCAGTAGCCCGGTTGTTGCCGTATATAGAGGCCGACAAAGGCAAGTTTCCCCAACCCGAAGCGCGTAAAAAGGTTCTGCTTGCCACCGTAAAAGGCGATGTGCACGACATTGGTAAGAACATCGTAGGGGTTGTGCTGGGATGCAACAACTACGAGGTCATCGACCTGGGGGTAATGGTGCCCACCGAAAAGATTCTGGATGCGGCCATTTCAGAAAAGGTCGATATTGTAGGGTTGAGCGGACTGATAACTCCCTCGCTCGAGATTATGGTGGAGGTGGCCCGAGAGATGGAGCAACGGGGAATGCAACTCCCCTTGCTCATAGGGGGAGCTACAACCTCTAAAATTCATACGGCCGTGAAAATCGAGCCCGAATACGGCGCCCCGGTAATTCATGTAAAGGATGCTTCCCGCTCGACACAGGTGGTGTCGGCGCTGCTCAATAAAAACCCCGAATTTTTAGCTACCGTTAGGGAGGAATATGCCAACATAAGGGCCTTTCAGGAACAGCGTAAGCCAAAAGAGTATCTGCCACTTTCGGCAGCCCGCAACAACCGTATAGCCATCGATTGGAAAACTTCGCCCGTTTATGAGGCAAAATTTACAGGGGTTAAGCAGTTCATCGATTTTCCGTTAGGGGAGCTTCGGCCTTACATCGACTGGAGTTTCTTTTTCTTTACATGGGAACTCAAAGGTATGTTCCCCGAAATATTTAACGACCCTGCGGTAGGAGAAACGGCCCGAAAACTTTATATAGAGGCAAATGAGATGCTCGACGAGATTGTGGAGAAAAAGATGCTTCGTGCCAATGGGGTAATAGGTTTATGGCCCGCCAATTCTGAAGGAGATGATATTGTGCTTTTTGCCGATGCCTCCCGTAAAGAGGAGATAGGCAGGTTCTACCATTTGCGGCAACAGGAAAAGAAGAAACCCGGATCGCCCAATCTTTGCCTGTCTGATTTTGTTGCCCCGCTTACTTCGGGCCGGGCAGATTACTGCGGTGCTTTTGCTGTAACGGCAGGATTGGGTATCGAACAATGGAAGAAGCAGTATCAGGAAGAACACAACGACTACAAAATGATTATGATTGAGGCACTAGCCGACCGGCTCAGTGAAGCATTTGCCGAATATCTGCATCTGAAAGTGCGACGCGAGTATTGGGGATACTCCCCTACGGAGGAACTCTCGGTGCAGGAATTGCTGCATGTCGATTATCAGGGAATCCGACCTGCACCCGGCTATCCTGCCTGTCCGGAACATTCGGAGAAGCAGAACCTTTTTCAATTGTTGAACGCCGGTGAGGTTGGAATAGAGCTTACAGAACACTTTGCGATGTATCCGAATGCATCGGTATGCGGTCAGTTTTTTGCCCATCCTCAATGCACCTATTTTGGGGTTGAAAAAGTGTCGCGCGATCAGGTAGAGGATCTTGCCCGGCGCAGGAGAGTAAAGGTGGAGTTTATCGAGAAGTTTCTACCGGCCAATCTCAACTATGTTTAATCTACCTATGCAAAGCAAAATTGACTGTAAAACAGCTTTGCAGGAGAGATTAAAAATTCAGATATTCGTGCCCGAGGCAATCTAAATATAGTGCATACCCATGAAAGTCATAGATATCCTGCATCAATCGGACCGTACGCTTTTTTCGTTTGAGCTGCTGCCACCCCTGAAAGGCAATGATGTATCGCGCATTAACCGGACTATTGAGAGTCTGCTGGAGTTTTCGCCCAGCTACATCAACATTACAACCCACCGCGACGAAATTGAATATCGGGAGATGCCCGATGGTTCGATCTGTCGGCGCATAACCCGCAAACGCCCCGGAACAGTCGCCATAGCTGCCAATATCCAATACAAATATGGCATTCCGGTGGTTCCACACATTCTATGCGGAGGATTTACGAAAAGTGAAACGGAGCATGTTTTGATCGATCTCAACTTTATGGGCATCGAAAATGTGCTTGCCTTGAGGGGAGATGGCATCAAAGGTGAAACGGTATTTAGGCCCGAAGCCGAGGGGCATTCGCATGCCAGCGAACTGGTGGGTCAGATGGCACACCTCAGGAATGGGCAGTACCTCGATCCTGAGCTTAAAAACACCCACAAGATCGATTTTTGCATTGGCGTAGCTGGATACCCCGAAAAGCATTTCGAAGCGCCGAATCCAGATATTGATTTACAATTTTTGAAACAGAAGGTAGATGCTGGTGCCGATTATATTGTAACCCAGATGTTTTTCGACAACCGCTTTTATTTCGATTTTGTGGAACGTTGCCGAAATGTGGGCATTACTGTTCCTATAATTCCCGGAATTAAGCCGATTGCCCTGATGAACCAGCTTACCGTGTTGCCCAAGATATTCAGCATCGATATGCCGAACGAACTGGTATCGGAGCTCCAGCAATGTACCAGCGATGCCGGTGCGCGGGCCATAGGCACAGAATGGGCCATCCATCAATCGAAAGAGCTGGTGGCAGCTGGGGTTCCGTCGCTGCATATATATACCTATGGAATTTCGGATAATGTAAAGGAGATTGTTCGGGCAGTGTTTTAAAGGGATCACTTTTTTCGGACGAATTCTTTTTTCTTTTGAAAAAAGGTTATAGTTTTGCATCGCTTTAAAAGCTTAAGCATTTAAAGAACACTCCCTAGTAGCTCAGTTGGTTAGAGCGGCGGACTGTTAATCCGTAGGTCGTAGGTTCAAGTCCTACCTGGGGAGCCATACAGGACAAGTCCGACTCAATTTTTTGAGTTGGACTCTTTTTTTGTTTCTGACCCCGTGAAATCCTTAAAAACATTGAGTAAAACCTGAACCGGGGTGGTGAATTCAAAAGTTGCAACCCGTCCTTTCTCTAAAACGAGTTTTTTTGAAAGGATGCAACTTAGTATCTTCTTTTTGGTCAATCCATCCGATTTCCGGTAGTAGTCCATCAAGTTTTCCAACATAGGACTACCAAGTTTTGAGTTGGATGTTTCATCTTATTTGATATTCAAGTGTCTCAGGACTTACCAGAATTGATTTTTGGAGGTATTTTAAATCTACGCATTTGGGAGGGGGGGTGAACGGAATTTTGGGGTAAGAACTTCACTCCCTTCGTTCGGATGGTAAACATCAATCTTTTTGTCTGTTCTCCATCCAGTGATTAAATGTCCGATGCCATGTATGGTGTCATCGAATACCTTTGGTTCAAAACCTACGTTAATCGAGTCAGGGTCTCTTTCAAGATTGACCAGAAACAGTTTTTCCATCAGGTCGATTTCTATCACGAATGGAAATACGATTCAGGCAGATAAAATGTCAAGAATAATATATTTTGCAAAAGAATCATTCGTAGTTCAAAGCATAAAATTAAGC
>CAYGIQ010000097.1:0-8192 GCA_964349885.1 uncultured Prolixibacteraceae bacterium
ATACCCAACTTGGTATTTTTCTTCCCCTAATAGCCGTGAATTGTGCCATCCTTGGTGGTTCATTGTTCATGCAGCAAAAAGCCTTCCTTAATATTGGTGAAGCAACCGTTTACGGACTCGGTTCTGGCCTAGGCTGGCTTTTGGCCATTGTAGGCGTTGCTGCCATACGCGAAAAGATTCTCTACTCAAATGTTCCCGCTCCCCTCCGAGGACTTGGCATCACGTTTATTGTGACAGGTTTAATGGGATTGGCATTTATGGGTTTTATGGGTATCAAACTTTAACCAAATATAAAAGGCACAACAATGATATTATTGTCTACTCAAACAACCGTAATCTTCTCCAGTATAGTGGTTTTCCTGCTGGTCATTATTCTGCTGGTAGCCATATTGCTTTATGCCAAGAAAAAACTGATGCCATCGGGAATTGTTAAGATCAACATCAACGATGGATACAGGGAGATTGAAGTTCAGCCCGGGAGTACCCTGCTTTCATCACTTAGCGAAGCAAAGGTGATTTTGCCATCGGCTTGTGGTGGTGGCGGTACATGCGGTATGTGCAGATGTCAGATTGTTGAAGGAGGTGGATCAATTCTTCCTACCGAAACAGGATTTTTCACCCGAAAGGAGCAGAACGACAGTTGGCGTCTAGCCTGTCAGGTCAAGGTTAAAGAAGACCTCAAAATACACATGCATCAGGAAATACTGGGGGTTAAAAAATGGGAGTGCGAAGTGGTTTCCAACCGCAATGTAGCCACCTTTATCAAAGAATTTGTTGTAAAACTACCCGAAGGTGAAACCCTCGATTTCAAATCGGGTGGATACATACAAATCGATGTACCCAAAGTAGAGGTCAACTTCATAGATATGGAAGTGGAGCCACAGTTCAGGGAAGAGTGGGAAAACTTCGGCATTTTTAACCTAAAAATGAAGAACCCTGAGCCCACCTTCCGCGCCTATTCAATGGCCAACCACCCGGCCGAGGGCAACATCGTGATGCTCAACATTCGTATTGCCACCCCACCGTGGGACAGGGCCAACAACCGGTTCAAAGATGTTAATCCCGGTGTTTGTTCGTCCTATATCTTCTCGCGCAAACCAGGCGACAAGATTATGGTTTCAGGACCTTTCGGAGAGTTTTTTCTGAAAAACAACGACAATGAGATGATGTTTATTGGTGGTGGAGCAGGTATGGCGCCTATGCGTTCACATCTTTTCCACCTTTTCCATACCGTAAAAGAGACCAAGAAAAATGTTACCTTCTGGTACGGTGCACGCTCTTGGAGAGAAGTCTTTTATTATGAGCAATTTCGCGAGATTGAACAAAATTTCCCCAATTTCAAGTTTAACCTAGCCCTCTCGGAACCTAAGCCAGAAGACAACTGGAACGGACTTACTGGATTTATTCATCAGGTAATTTACGATCAGTATCTTTCAAATCACGAAGAACCCGAAGAGATCGATTATTACCTCTGCGGACCCCCAATGATGAACGATGCGTGTCAAAAAATGCTGGACGATCTAGGCGTACCGAACGAAAATATAATGTTCGACGATTTTGGAGGATAACAAAATAGATAAAGGGCCACAAATAGTGGCCCTTTAATTTTTTATACCTTGCCGAGTAGGATGGCAAACCCATTTACGGGGTGTTTCAATGATTCATTTAAGGGCGGGATATCCAGGTCCTTTTCAAAACCAAGTGAGCTATGCATCAATATTTCGATTCTGTTTTGTGGAGTGAATTCATTCATTCGATTGTAAAATGGGTTATGTACGATTTGCCAAAACTGGCAGCCATTGTTATACTGATGTTGGTTCTTGTAAAGTTGAACCGCATATTTTTCAGGCGCCTCAATAGTATCCTAATCAACAGGGCAAAGAGCAGCAATGAGGAAAATGTTCTTGAGTCGGAGAAAAGAATCAATACCCTTACCGGCATTTTAAAAGGTGTAGGTAGAATTGTGCTCTACACCCTGTTCAGCATGATTATCTTACGCCAGCTTGGGATAGACATAGCCCCGTTGCTGGCTGGAGCCGGAATCCTCGGTCTGGCGATTGGATTTGGAGCGCAGGAACTTGTAAAGGACTTCATTTCGGGATTCTTCTTATTGCTTGAAAACCAGATCAGGACCGGTGATGTGGCACGTATTAATGGAACAGCAGGTTCAGTGGAAAAAATAGAACTTCGTACCATCACTTTGCGCGATTTCGATGGAGCAGTTCACATATTTCAAAATGGTTCAATTAGCACCCTGGCCAACCTCACCAAGGGATGGTCGGCAATGTCTTTTGATATTGGTGTAGCCTATAAGGAAGATACCGACAAGGTAATGGCGCTGATGGTCCAGGTTGGCAACGAACTCTATGCTGACCAGGAGTTTACCAATCATTTTATCGAACCACTTGACGTATTCGGGGTCGACCGTTTCGGCGACAGTGCCGTTGTGATCAAAGCTAGGATTAAAACCATACCGGGATCACAATGGATGCTGGGCCGCGAATACCGCAACAGGTTGAAGAAAGCGTTTGATAAGCATGGAATTGAGATTCCATTCCCACACACCTCCATATACTGGGGAGAAGACATCAAGCCTTTAACACTTCATGTAGAACAAAAAAACTGATTTTAAAACGTAGGGGGTTATTCCTATTTTAATTAGCTTTAATCCCAAGCTAATTGGACATTTAACTACAACAAATCTAAACATACTCGGCAGTCCGAAGGCTCATAATCATGAACAGATTGCGCATACCTTTAGATGATTTTTTTGGCATATCGGCTGATATACAATACAAATTATTGATTTCAGCATTGACCCTAATCGTTCTTTCAGTTCTGAGACTTGTGATCCTGAAGATTGTTTGGAAAAACACCGACAACGTAAAAACCCGTTATTTCTGGAAACAACTTCTTGCCTACACCATCCCAATTTCTGCACTGTTCCTGATTGGAATGGTATGGGTAGATGCCTTTAGGCACCTTGGAGCTTTCCTAGGCCTTCTCTCTGCAGGAATTGCCATTGCCCTTAAGGATCTTTTAGCCAATATGGCGGGATGGGGGTTTATCGTATTCAGAAAGCCTTTCGTATTGGGCGATCGTATTCAGATTGGCGAACATAGAGGCGATGTTATCGATATAAGGCTCTACCAGTTCTCCATTCTTGAGATTGGCAATTGGGTTGATGCCGACCAAAGTACAGGTAGGGTAATTCACATACCCAACGGAAAGGTTTTTGTGGAACCTCAAGCGAATTATACCCAGGGATTCGGATACATTTGGAACGAGCTCGAAGTCAGGATTACCTTCGAAAGCAATCGGGAAAAGGCCAAGGGAATACTGGAGGCACTCGTAAACGAAGCCAACTCCGAAACCCAACGAGAAGCTCAACGAGAACTAAAAGAGGCCAGTAAGCTATACATGATCCACTACCATTATGTAACGCCAATTGTTTATACGCATGTTGTAGAAAATGGCGTCAAATTAACGGTTCGCTATCTATGCGAAGCACATAAGCGGCGGGGAACAGAATCTGAGCTATGGGCAAAGATTCTGGATGCATTCAATTCGCACGCCGATGTTACTTGGGCCTATCCTACACAGAGATTTGTTAATTTCCCGGTTGAGAAGTAAGTCCAATCAGCCACCCTAAATCACCTTTAAGTTCACTGCCTCATCCAGAGCAAAGATTGACTGGCCCCCCTTCGATTTCAAAATAATGTTTGTAAATTGGGAAAGCGATTTTTATACGTCCTGACTTACACCTAAACTTATGGAAAAATACATCCTGTCACTCGATTCAGGCACCACCAGCAATCGGGCAATACTCTTTAACCATTCGGGCGATATTGTAGCTACCGCAAACCAAGAGTTCGAACAGCACTACCCTCAGCCGGGGTGGGTGGAACACGATGCCAACTTGATCTGGAAAACCCAACTGGCGGTGATCAAAACTTTGATGTCTAAACAAAATGTTAAAGCGCAAGAGATTGCAGCCATAGGCATTACCAATCAAAGGGAAACAACCGTAATATGGCATAGAGAAACCGGCGAACCCATTGCACCAGCGATTGTATGGCAAGACCGAAGAACTGCCGATATGTGCCAATTGCTGAAGGAAAAGGGTTTTGAGTCTATGATTACAGCAAAAACAGGACTCTTGGCAGACGCCTATTTTTCAGGTACCAAAATAGCATGGCTCCTCGATAATATACCCAATGCACGAGCATTGGCGGATGCCGGAAAGCTGGCTTTCGGCACCATTGATACTTGGCTGGTATGGAAGTTAACCGGGGGCAAAATGCATATTACCGACCCAACGAACGCCAGCCGGACCATGCTTTACAATATTCACACCCTCGAATGGGACGAAGCATTGCTGGATCTGCTGCAAATTCCCAAATCACTTTTGCCCACAGTTTATGAATCAAGCCAGGTATATGGATACTGCAACCCGGATTTGTTGGGAGGAGAGATCCCCATTGCAGGCATAGCAGGCGATCAGCAGGCAGCGCTTTTTGGTCAGATGTGCATTAAGGAAGGAATGGTAAAAAACACATACGGAACTGGCTGTTTTGTAGTAATGAATACCGGTAAAACCCCTATTCAATCGAAGAATAAATTGCTCAGCACCATCGCTTGGCAGATCAACGGTGAGGTTACCTATGCTCTTGAAGGCAGTATCTTTATGGGAGGAGCCGTTGTACAATGGCTGCGCGACGAGTTGGGTATCATTCAATCATCATCGGATATTGAGTCTTTGGCACTTAAGGTAGAAAACAACGGAGGAGTATACTTTGTACAAGGCTTCGTAGGATTGGGTGCACCCCACTGGGACCAATACGCCACAGGAGCAATCATTGGATTAAGCCGAGGTACCAACAGGTCTCATATTGCAAGGGCTGCGCTTGAAGCAATAGCCTACAGGTCGATGGAAGTGATTCATACCATGAGCGAAGACGCTTCGATTCCCTTTACCGAGCTTCGTGTTGATGGTGGAGCATCGGTCAATAATCTGCTCATGCAGATACAAGCCGACACCATTCAGGGTCGGGTGGTGCGTCCCCGTATTACTGAAACCACAGCACTAGGAGCTGCCTATCTTGCAGGCCTGGCCACTGGCTATTGGAGCAGCATTGATGAGATTCAGAAACAGTGGCAGGTGGAGGCAGTTTTTGAGCCTGTAATTGCGGCTTCCGAGATGATTAAGCGGATTAGCCTCTGGCAAAAGGCAGTAGAAAGAAGCAAAAACTGGTATTCGAACCATTAACTCCATTTCCTATGAACCGTGAAGCAACCCTAAAGAAAATTAAAAAGAAGGTAAAGGTCTGGGATATTGTTGTTATCGGTGGAGGAGCCACCGGACTGGGGATAGCTGTTGATGCAGCATCGAGGGGATATAAAACCCTGTTGCTCGAACAGGTTGATTTTGCCAAAGGCACCTCAAGCAGAAGCACCAAGCTGGTTCACGGAGGAGTGCGTTACCTTCAGCAAGGCGACATCGCCCTGGTGTTTGAAGCACTCAAGGAGCGTGGCCTCATGTTTAAGAATGCCCCCCATCTGGTAAGCAATCAGGCGTTTGTAATACCTTCGTACGATTGGTGGGTCGGGCCGTTTTACACGGTAGGATTGAAAGTTTATGACATGATGGCCGGGCGACTCGGGCTTGGGCCATCGAAAATGCTGGACCGTGATGAGACTTTGGCGCTGCTCCCCACAGTAGAGCAAAATGGATTAAGGGGAGGTACTATATACCACGACGG
Organism: uncultured Prolixibacteraceae bacterium; assembly: GCA_964349885.1. Classification (GTDB taxonomy): domain Bacteria; phylum Bacteroidota; class Bacteroidia; order Bacteroidales; family Prolixibacteraceae; genus UBA1413. Next base: position 5,763 of record CAYGIQ010000097.1, read on the forward strand.
CCAGTTCGATGATGCCCGTATGGCGATTAGTCTGGCCCAAACCTGTAACGACTATGGAGGGTCGGTAATCAACTATATGCAGGTTGTGGGATTAAAAAAAGATCAAGAGTTGATTTCGGGAGTGATAGCCACCGATTTGCTGTCGGGCGAAACCGTTACTATAAATGCAAAGGTGGTGGTAAATGCTACCGGTGTTTTTGTGGATCAAATATTCAGAATGGACGACGATAAAGCTCCAACAACCATCGTTCCGAGCCAGGGGATACATCTGGTATTAAGCCGCGACTTCTTGCCCAACGAGTCGGCTGTAATGGTTCCCCACACCCCCGATGGAAGGGTAATGTTTGCTGTACCCTGGCACAACCATGTGGTAGTGGGAACTACCGATACCCTGGTTGATACGGCTTCTATGGAACCTATAGCGCTTGATAGTGAGATTGATTTTTTGCTCGCCACTGCAGGGCAATATTTAACCAAACAGCCATCCAGAAACGATGTGCTCAGTGTTTTTGCAGGATTGCGTCCACTAGCCAAACCCGACGAGGACAAGAAGGAGACCAAAGAGATATCGAGGGGGCACAAAATCATCATTTCTTTGTCGGGGCTCATCACCATTACCGGAGGGAAATGGACCACCTATCGTAAAATGGCCGAAGACGTAGTTGATAAGGCCATCATGCTGGGTGGATTTGTTGAGCGTGAGTGTATAACCCACCACATGCCGATCCATGGATTTAGAATGGACATTGATCCGCGAACCGACCCAATGGCGCCCTATGGGCTCGACAAAGAACATATCCTGGCACTTGAAGATGAGTCTGCCAACGCTAAGGGAATGCTCAGCAAAAAATTAAACATCAGGAACGCTCAAGTAATTTGGGCGGTAAGGGAGGAGATGGCCCAAACCCTCGAAGATGTTTTAGCCCGACGAACCAGAGCCTTATTTCTGGACGCCCGCGAGAGCCTGCGCATTGCACCAAAAGCCGTAAGGTTGATGGCAGCCGAAATGCATCGCAATGAAGCATGGGAGAAAGAACAACTTAAGCAATACAAGTCGATTGCTAAAAATTACATCTTAACCTAACAACTGAACCTGTATGACAGCCTATCTAGCGGAACTCACCGGAACTTTTCTGTTAATTTTACTGGGAAATGGCGTAGTAGCCAACACCAACCTGAAAAACTCACATGCTCACGGCGGAGGCTGGATTGTCATTGCTGCAGGTTGGGGCATGGCTGTTTTTGTAGGCGTATTTGTGGCCAAAGATTTCAGCGGTGCCCACCTCAATCCGGCCGTAACCCTCGCTATGGCCTTAAGTGGACTTTTTAGCTGGTCTCAGGTAATACCCTTCACATTAGCCCAAATGTTGGGAGCTATGCTGGGAGCCGCTACTGTGTACCTGTTTTTTCGAGATCATTTCAGAATTACCAAAGAGCAGTTTACCAAAAGAAATTGCTTTTGCACCACACCGGCCATTCGCAACTACCGCAGCAATCTGGTTTCTGAAATGATCGGAACCTTTGTCCTCGTTTTTGCGGTCCTGTTGATTCAACCCCTCACTCTGGAGATTGAGGGCATTTCGGCAACCAAAGTGGGATTGGGATCGCTCGATGCACTTCCGGTAGGTCTGCTTGTATTTGCCATTGGACTGAGCCTTGGCGGTGCTACCGGATATGCCATCAATCCGGCACGCGATCTGGGACCCCGCTTGGTACACGCCCTCCTGCCCATACCCGACAAAGACGGCAACGACTGGTCATACGCCTGGGTACCAGTAGTGGGTCCTATTTTGGGTGCATTTCTGGCGGTATTGCTTTTTTTACTATTCTAGAGATCGTAAGGAATAAATACTTTAGAAGGGTGCTGAATTCCGAATGAGACACTAGGCAGCGTGAAATGCTGCAGGATAATCAAAACAGCCGTTTTCGCTTTACAAGATATGCGAACAAAACATGCCTGAAATCCTCATTGATGTTCACTTCTGCCAGATCGATATGGTACTGGCCGCATTTAACTTTTAACTCCTCAAAATAGTCGTTAACGCTTTTAACATAGGTCTGTTTGACCTCCCAGGGATTGAGCCTTAGGGTTTCTCCTGTTTCGAGATCTACAAAACGATGGGGCTTGTTGGTAAAATTAAACTCCCGCTCCTGTTTGTGGTCGGTTACATGGAACAGCAACACTTCGTGCTTATTGTAGCGCAGATGTTGTAGGGCCGAAAAAAGTTCTTCGCTGTTTTGGGTATCGAGCATATCACTGAAGATGATCACCAGAGATCTGCTGTGGATGCTTTCGGAGATCTCGTGAAGCACCTTCGTGGTTTGTGTAGTTTTTCGCAATGCAAAGGCTTCGGGGGTGAGCAATCCCGAAAGTTTTCCCATCAGGAGTTCGGCATGAACTGCCGACAGGCGCGGTAAGGTATGAAACTC
>CAYGIQ010000097.1:8202-9818 GCA_964349885.1 uncultured Prolixibacteraceae bacterium
GAAAATAGGGTGAGACCAACGGCATCGCGCTGTTTTCGGAGCAGATGAATAAGTGCAGCCGCGGTGTAGACCGAAAAAGCAAGCTTGTTGTGCAATCTTCGGGAGCCCGTAGAGTATGGAAAAAGCATCGAAGAAGAGGTGTCGATGACCAGTTGGCATCGAAGATTGGTCTCCTCCTCAAACTGTTTAACAAACAATTTGTCGGTTCGGGCAAAAAGCTTCCAATCGATTTGCCGGGTCGACTCGCCCTGATTGTACAAGCGGTGTTCGGCAAATTCGACCGAGAATCCGTGAAACGGACTTCTGTGCAAACCTGTAATAAAGCCTTCAACCACCTGATGGGCGATAAAACCAAGGTTGTCAAATTCCTGAAATTGCTGAATGTCGTTTAGATTTCTCATCTATTAACGCACTTAATTTGCCAAAAGTAGCAAATTCAAGGGGCAAATACGATGCCCTAATTCCAGGGACACCAAACACTACAACAGAGCATTGAGTTTCTCCTCGAGGGTTTTTTTCGGACAGGCACCAACCTGCTTATCTACGATCTGACCACCTTTCACAAACAATACGGTAGGAATGTTGCGAATCTGAAACTGGTTGGCAACTGCAGGATTGGAATCTACATCTACTTTTCCTACCACTGCTTTCCCTTCAAATTCTTTCGCCATCTCCTCTACAAAGGGAGCAATCATTCTGCACGGGCCACACCAAACTGCCCAAAAATCGATCATTACAGGCTTATCGGATTGCATAACCAGCGCTTCAAAGTTGCCGTCGGTAATTTCTAATGCCATGGTTTAAAGTATTAAATTATATAGATATGTATTAATATGTGTTGCAAAAATAATCAATTGATGCGAAATGCAATATCGGGATGGGTCTCGAGAAAAATGAGCATTCTTTTATCGAGGTAAACTTTTGTATTACGGGAGAACAATTGAATGCTTCGATTGGTTTCGGGGTCGAATACATTAAATTTAAGCAAGGCGCTGCCTTTGCTTTGCTGGATAAGCTCTTCGAGTTGATCTACTATTTTTTTGTTCACAAAATCGAGTGGCATAGTGAGGGTAACCGATTTCACAAGCGTCTTTCTTGCTTCGGAAAGGAGTTCTATGTGGTTGACTTTAAATTCGTAGGTATCCGATCCGTAGCGGGGTTGCACCTTGCCCTTAACCATTATAAAAAGGCCTGTTTTACAATACTTTCCAAAGTCGACATAATCCTGTTTGAAAAAGAAAAGCTGCATCGAATCGGTATAATCCGACAGTGTAAGCTTGCTATAGGGAGAACCATTTTTGGAGATGTTCTCGCTGGCTTCAGTGACCATGCCGCCAAATATGAACTCACGGTCTTTATAGCGCTCCATTTGTTCGTTGAGGTCTTTAAGTCCAACTCCCCGGCTACAGAACGATTCCAGCTCAAGTCGATAATCATCGAGCGGATGAGCAGTAAGATAGATCCCCACCAGGCTTTTCTCCTTTTCGAGAAGTACCAGCTGAGGCCATTCATCAACAGCGGGAAGGGAGGGTTTTTTAACTACCTGATGGACTTCGGTGTCGCCAAACAGGCTTTGCTGGGCCGATTGGCTTTCGATTTGCATTCGGGAGCCATAT
>CAYGIQ010000098.1:0-9685 GCA_964349885.1 uncultured Prolixibacteraceae bacterium
ATATATAACTTACTTAAAATCTTATCAGCCATAGTTCAGATTGTTTATGGTATTTGCATCGATGGGCCGGGGCCTTATTTGTAGCTGCGTTGGGTTAATTTTACATTTTCGAATACCAGTGGCTCAATATGCAGTTTGGGTTCCTGGTTGTCTCCGGTAAATTCCCAAACCGATACATTGGCATATTGCTCATCGTTGCGCATTGCCTCTCCGTCGTCGGTGACCGATTCCTCGCGGAAATGACCGCCACACGATTCGTTGCGGTGCAGTGCATCGCGTGCCATTAGTTCCCCAATATCAAAAAAGTCGGCCAGCCGCGAAGCTTTTTCCAACTCCGGATTAAGGTTGTCCATCTCGCCGGGAATTTTAACATCGCTCCAAAACTCCTTGCGCAATTGCTGAATCTCGTGAATTGCCGTCTGGAGGCCTGCTGCATTGCGCGACATGCCTACGTAGTCCCACATTATAAGTCCCAGTTCCTTATGGAAGTAGTCGACGGTGCGGCGGCCCTTCACTTGGTAGAGTTTTTCGAGTCGTTCTTTTACTGCGGATTCTGCTGCTTCGAACTCGGTTGCAGTGGTATCCGTTTTTGGCGTAAGAATTTCGCCAGCCAGATAATCGCCTATGGTATAGGGAAGAATGAAGTATCCATCGGCAAGTCCTTGCATCAGCGCTGAGGCGCCGAGCCGGTTTCCGCCGTGATCGGAGAAGTTGGCTTCACCGATTGAGTAGAGCCCCTGAATAGTAGTCATTAGGTTGTAGTCGACCCATGTTCCGCCCATTGCGTAGTGAATGGCAGGATAGATCATCATAGGTTCCTTGTAGGGGTCTGTATCGGTAATTTTTTCATACATTTGAAAGAGGTTGCCATACCGTGCCTCGATTACTTTTTTACCCAATCGTTCAATCGAGTATTTAAAGTCGAGGAAAACGGCCTTCCCCTCGGGATTTACCCCGAAGCCTGCGTCACATCGCTCCTTGGCTGCTCTAGAGGCCACATCGCGCGGAACCAGGTTCCCATACGATGGGTATCTTCGCTCGAGATAGAAATCCCGATCTTCGTCGACGATATCGTTGGGAAAAATTTTACCCTCTCTCAATTTTTGGGCATCTTCTGCTTTTTTGGGCACCCAAACCCGACCATCGTTTCGAAGCGACTCAGACATAAGGGTTAGTTTCGACTGCTGGCTGCCATGCACCGGAATACAGGTTGGGTGAATCTGCACGAAAGATGGATTGGCAATCATGGCTCCTTTTTTATAGCACTGCCATGCGGCAGAACCGTTGGATCCCATGGCCATCGTAGAGAGGAAGAACACGTTGCCATAACCACCGGTGGCGATGACAACGGCATGGGCACCAAAGCGCTTAATTTCACCTGTTATCAGATCGCGGGCAATAATGCCACGCGCTTTTCCATCTTTAACAACCACATCGAGCATTTCGTGGCGCGAATACATCTTCACGTTGCCTTTGGCAATCTGCCTATTCAGCGCCTGATAGGCACCCAAGAGCAGTTGCTGGCCGGTTTGACCGCGGGCATAAAAGGTGCGGCTCACCAACACACCGCCAAAAGAGCGGTTGTCGAGCAGCCCGCCATACTCCCGGGCAAAGGGAACTCCCTGTGCCACACATTGGTCGATGATGTTGGGCGATACCTCGGCAAGACGGTAAACATTGGCTTCACGGGAACGGTAGTCTCCTCCCTTTATGGTGTCGTAAAAGAGCCTGTGTACCGAGTCGTTGTCGTTCTGGTAGTTCTTAGCGGCATTGATGCCACCCTGCGCGGCTATGGAGTGCGCTCTGCGCGGACTGTCTTGGTAACAGAACGATTTTACATTGTAGCCCAGTTCGGCGAGTGAAGCGGCGGCGGAGGCTCCACCAAGACCGGTTCCCACCACTATGATTTCGAGCTTGCGCTTATTGGCGGGACTCACTACATTGATGGTGGCTTTATGGTTTGACCATTTTTCGGCAAGAGGGCCGAATGGTATTTTGGAATCAAGCTTTTGCATGGCAATAAACAATTAAAATTTGATGACGAAATAGAGGGGGATAATCGAAAAGCCTATGGCAACAGCTAAAGCGTATATTTTGGCCAACAACTTTAACCGACCCATCCAAATCGGGTTGTTGAGCCCGAGGGTTTGAAACGAGGACCAGAAACCATGCATTACATGCAGTCCCAAAAGCAAACCACCCATTACATAAAGAATGCTGTAGAGCCAGTTGCCAATAAAGAGGGAACTAACCAGCTTGTATGTGTTCTCCATCTCTACGCCGTCGACCATAACATGGTTGAGCAGGGGAGACCCGGTTACCTTAATTTTCCAATAGAAGTTAATGATGTGAATGATCAAAAAAACCAATACCAATGCTCCGAGAATGAGCATATTGCGCGATGCCCATGAACTAGACTTCGATAAATCCTGTTTGTTGTATTTAACCGGCCGTGCCCGCCAGTTTTCCCACGAAATGATAAACGACCAGATGATATGCACCATGAAACCGAGCCCGAGAAGCGGTTCCATAATCTTAACAGCCGGATTGTTGGCCATGAAATTGGCCCCTTTGTTGAACAATTCCCCGCTGTCGTCGAAAATCAACAGTAGATTTATACCTAAATGGACCACAATAAATGTCATCAGGAAAAGCCCTGTAACACTCATCAGGAACTTGCGTCCGATGGATGCAGTTATGAATTTGCTCATAGACCTCTATATTAGTTAAATAATGGTCGCAAATTTCGACCGTTACAAATGTAAGTCTTGACGTTGTTTTAACAAAGGCATCTTCCCTTACCTGTTGCAATTTAAAATGGTTCTAAAATAGTCGGGAGTGTTTTTGGAATGGCCACGACTTGAAGTTGTTACAACCTGCGCTTGCTCTACATTTAAGGTTGAAACTCCATGCCGATGTGGGGAATGCCATCTTCATCGTATTCGGGCGTGGTTTGCTGGAAGCCTAAATCTTCGTAAAATTTTTTCAAATAGAGTTGCGCGCTGATTTTTACCGGCTTTTGCCCATATTTTGCAATGGTGTATTGAAGTGCTTCACGCACGATGGCTTTGCCCAGATTGCGGTGGCGAAAATTAGGATGGACAACGACCCTGCCAATCGAGGGCTGCGGGAACCTCGATTGAGGCGGCAGTATACGTGCTATAGCGACCGGTTGCAGCTGCTCTGTAATGAATAGGTGATCGGCTTGAGCGTCTAGACCATCGAGGTCGTTGTAGATACAGGTCTGCTCTACCACAAAAACTTCGGCTCTGAGTTGCAGTAGGGCGTATAGCTCCGTTGCCGTTAGCTCATTGAAAGGTTTAATGTGCAGTTCCATAGGGTATTTTACACAAACTGGGCGGCAATGAGTGTGAATATGAGACCACACACCGCGATGATGGTTTCCATTACTGTCCACGACCGCAGGGTTTGTGCTTCGTTCATGCCCAAGTACTTCCCTACCAGCCAAAAGCCGCTGTCGTTAACATGCGAGAGAATGGTGGCCCCCGAGGCAATGGCAATAACTACCAGCGCTCTTTCTGGGTCGTTTAAGGCAAATGCATCGAGCACCGGAGCAATAATGCCGGCTGCAGTAATCATGGCCACCGTGGCCGAACCCTGTGTTACGCGAACAATGGCGGCGAGTATCCAGGCGAGTAGAATGGGAGACAGGGCGGATCCTGCCAAACTTTGGGCCATCATTTCACCTATGCCGCTATCGACCAGAATCTGTTTCAGAACCCCGCCTGCTCCGGTTATCAGGATGATGATGCCTGCAGGTCCGAGTGCTTTGGTGCTAAGCTCAAGAATTTTTTCGCGGCTCATGCCCCGTCTCAATCCGAGCAGCCAAATGGCAATAAGGGTAGCAATTATAAGGGCCGGAAATGGATGGCCCACGAATTCGACAATACGTGTGAGATGCGATTCGGGTACTACCTCCTTCGAAACCACTACTCCGGTAAGGGTATTGAGCAGAATGAGCAGCAATGGGATCCCAATTATGGAGGCGATCAAACCAAAAGGTGGCAGCGATCCGGGGGTTTTAAATTCCTGATGGGACAAAAGGAAATCAGCCGGTGGCTTCAGGTCGATTTTTTGGGCGATGTATCGGCCCCAAATAGGACCAGCTATAATGGCAGTGGGTATTCCCAGCAGAAATCCGAAAAAGATTACCCAACCCAGTTGGGCATTGATGATATCGGCCACTGCTACGGGGCCGGGGGTGGGAGGAATAAAACTGTGGGTTACGGCAAGGCCCGCCAGAAGAGGAATGGCATAATACAAAAGAGACCTTTTGGTATCGCGCGAAAGGGCATATATAATGGGTACCAAAATGATAAAACCCACATCGAGGAATACCGGAATGGCCACAATGAAGCCTGTGATTACCATAGCCCATGGGGCTTTTTTCTGTCCAAATTTTTTGATGAGGTGGTGTGCCAGCGACTCGGCCCCTCCCGAACTCTCCAGAATTTGACCAAAAATAGCTCCCAGACCTACCACCGTGGCCACAAACCCCAGCGTACTCCCCATCCCATTCTGAATACTTTGCAGAATAGCAGCAGGAGGCATACCCGCCAGCACTCCAACGTAAATGGCGGTAATGAGCAGGGCAATGAAAGCACTGATTTTAAATCGGAGTACCATTAGCAGCAGTAGAATTACTGCCGAAACTACCATGAAAGCAATGTAGGGAACCGACATCGAAACGGGATTTATCTGGTTGCAAAGTACAAAAAATCGGATTCGCTAGCACAACGATTGCAGCCGCAAATTTCAGGTGCATGTTGCCATCAATATGATCGCTTATATGGAAAGAGGCAACCCAACTGGCTGGTTTGTTTTCGACGATTCGTAAATGGCATTAAAGAGTTCTACTACTTTTCTCCCGGCCAAGCCATCTACGGCAGGTTTGCGTTGGAAGAGCAAGGCTTGGAGGAACTCCTCAATTTGCAGTTGCAAAAAATGGACAGTTGGATCTATGGTTTTAAAGAAGCCTTCATCCTCCTTTTGCCACTCTTTGAGCAGGTGTTCCTCGCCGGGGATGGTCCAGAGGTCATTAATCGGAGGTTCGGCAATGCCTGTTCTGCCAGCTATGAACATGGCTCCGCCATCGGTTTGGACCCCTGCCGATGCCCCATTGGATCCATGCACATGCACCTTGCCGTAGAGCCCGGGTTGCTGGGAATTGCTTACCATAATGTTACCAATGGCTCCACTTTTAAATTTTAGAATGGCAAGTGCTGTGTCATCCACTTCTATGTATGGATGGTTTAGGTTTCTCCAAACGGCAAATACCTCTTCAACATCGCCCATATACCACAGCAGTAGGTCGAGCTGGTGGGGAGCCTGGTTTACCAGAACACCACCCCCTTCCATATCCCAGGTGCCGCGCCAAGCATCGGCCTCATAGTAGGCACGGTCGCGCCATCCCAGCATGGTTACAACTCCCAGAGCGGGCTTCCCAATTTTGCCGTGGTCGATGGCAGCTTTTACCCTTTGCGAGGCGGCATACCACCGTCGTTGACTCACCACCCCCAGCGCAACTCCGTTTTTGTTGCAGGCCGCAATAATTTGATCGCTGTGTGGCAACGAGACCGATAATGGCTTCTCAACCAGCAGATTTGCTCCCAGTTGGGCTGCCTCCAATGCAGGTTCGAGGTGAAAAGGGTGGGGCGTACATACGATGGCCAGATCAATCTTTTCAGCAGTTATTAGTGCATCGACAGATTGATAGCTATGGGTTTGGTGGGTTGCAGCAAAATTGTTGGCACTTTCGGGCGACCTGCTCCAGACACCTGCCAGCCGGGCATTGGGAATGGCAGCGATGGCCTGCGCATGCAGGTGTGCAACTTTACCACAGCCCAGAATGGCTACATTGAAGATTTTGGTATTCGACATAATTCAGTTTCTACCTTTGGTTGTAAGTTCGTTGGTTTGCCTCAGCTGACCATCGATGTGCATTGGTATGGTTTTATTTGTTGATTCGTTGCCTTATTAGGGGGTAAGAATTACCTTGTTGATACCCGGTGTTTTTCGGTAGAGTTGCTCAAACCAGTGAGCGCCCTCGGCAAGTGGGGCAATGTGCGAAATAAGGGGATCTACCCGCACTTTCCCCTGACTGATCAGGTTCAGAGCGGTTTCGTACTCGCCGCAAATGGCGCAACTGCCAAGCACCGCAATCTCGCGGGTAACCACCTGCTGAAGGGGGAAATAAACATTTTTCTGAAGGTTGCCCACCAGAACCACTCTTCCCCCTTTGCGCGTATTCTCAATGGCCTGATGCACCGTTTCGCTAATGCCCACAGCTTCGAAAGCAAGGTCGAAACCTCTCCCATTGGTAAGTGCGATTAACGCATCGTGCTGGCCGGCATGCTCCAAAACATGGCTTGCGCCAAGGGTTTGCGCCAGCTTAAGCCGTTCGGGAAGTAGGTCGGCAACCACAATAGGAGATAGGCCTGCTGCGGCAGCGACCTGTACCAGCGAGAGTCCTATCATCCCAGCTCCGGCTATAAAACAGCTTTCGCCTAACACTGGCGATGCAATAGAAAGGGCATGCAGGGCCACTGCCACCGGTTCGACCATAGCTGCCTGCTCAAAGGTGACATTATCGGGCAGACGGTAAAGTATGTGTTCTGGTACAGCAACAAATTCTGCAAAGGCTCCATGTCTTCTGTATGCTCCTGGCGAAACACCTAGTACCTCGCGGCCATCGCTAAGGTTATACCGGCCCTGTAGGGTGTACCAGTCGTTGAGTGGATATACGGTGGAATCGAAAGTCACCCGGTCGCCCACTTGCCAATTTTGAACATCGTTTCCGGTGGCCACAACAACTCCAGAGGCTTCGTGCCCCATTATCAGCGGAGGAATTCTGCGGCCGGTGGAGCCATCGTATCCATGCACATCGGAGCCGCAAATTCCACACGCCTTCACCCGAACGATAACTTCATGGTCGGCTGCCACCGGATCGGGAACATCGGTATAGGTGAGTTGCAGGTAATCGCTGAGCAATAAAGCTTTCATGGTATTTGCATTTTTAGGTTTTGTCCAACGCAGAATAGCTGCAGGTTTAGGTTTGTTTCTTACCCTCCAAACAGGCATCTTGTTCTTTTGGATTTGTCTGAATAGACTACGCTTCTCGACATCCCACGCGACAGTTCACCACAAATATAACTGTTTTGTGCAGGTGTTCTTTGTAGGAAGGTTTATGATTGGCAGATGCTCGAGGATTAGTCAAGTACCGCTCCCATGTGACGGTGGATCAGTTCAGGTTCAAATCCGCGGCTTTGGGCAAACCGCACGAGAGCGGCCATCTTCTCAAATTTCTCTTTGTTTTTCAGGGTTTTGGCTTTCTCCTTCATGGTTTTTACCAGAAGTTCGATGTAGTGTGTTTCATCGAGTTCTTCGAGTCCCACATTGATCACCTGGTCGGGAAGTCCTTTTAGTTTCAGGTAATACCGTATCTTAATGCGTCCCCATTTGTTGAATCTGAATTTGTCGCGTACATAGGCCTTGCTGTATCTCTCGTCGTCGAGAAAGTGTTCCTCTTTGAGTTTCTGAAGTACTTCGGTAACCATTACTTCGCCACCGCCAAGGTCGGTTATTTTTTTGCGAATGTCGGGCGAGCATTGCTCAGCGCGACTACAAAGGGCGGCCATTTTGGTAAAAACAGCCAGTTGTGTTTTTTCGAGTGTGTCCATTTGATGATTCCGAATGATTGGTAAGCTAAAGGTAGTAAATTTCAAGTTGAATGTTGCTGATGAATTGTCTAACTGTGGTTTATGGTGGTAATTCCACCACATGTGGAGTTGATTCCTAAAATCTGATTGCTTCGCAATCGATCGAAATTGGAATTCTGTAGACCATCCTGTGTTCTTATATTTACCTAGTTCCACTATCGGTAACATAAACTGCTTCGCGAAATCGGTGGATGGCCCCTTCGAGGTCATACAACTCCACCATTAGCAAATAGGGACCAACCGTGAGCATTTGGCCGTTTTGATCGTTTCCCTCCCATAGCAGGTTTCCTTCTGTACCCACCAATTGATTGCGCATGAGTTGCTTAACCGGTCGGCCCTGTAGGTCGAAAATCCATACGTTGGCTACCCATCCCGGCCCAGGAGTTGTATAGCTGATGGCCATAAAATCGTTGTATCCATCGCCGTTGGGAGATATCGCCCGGGGTTCAATCGATAGGGTAGCCTTCTGGTTTAGTTGGCCCATCTGGGAGTTGCGGCTTCCCGGGGTTCCAAATCCGGCATCGGCTGCGGCCGACTGCCAGTTTCCCGGAGCATGGGTATCTGCATAGGGATCTACCCGTTCGAGCGATACCCCTTTTACGGTATGCAGAAGCTGATGGTGCATCTTTTCGGTATAAGCGAACTCGTCGATAAGGTCGTTGCTTTCGGTCATTAAAACGACCCAGCCCTTGTCGTTGTTGTAGGCAGGCATCGAGGGGAGTTTGACTATGCATCCTGCACAGCCCCAAGGGTAATGGGCAGCCACCATGTCGGGTTGCAGGGAAAATGCAAGGTGTTCTTTCGGTGCCAGTAAGGACTGCGACGTACCTAGTGAAATTAATTGGCTAATATTGAGCTGATTGTCGCGTCCGGCAAGCACCAGCCTATGCAGATCAACGGGACCTGCCGACCGGTTATAGACCTCCACATAATCGACGCCTCCGGGATAGGGATTGAAAAGTACTTCGTTGATGATGATATCGCCCGGGAGGATAAGGTTCCATACCAGTTCAATCTGCTGCGATCCCACCGAATTGCCGCATAGATCGGCTAGATTCTGAATCTGCAGCCAGTAGCTTTTGTTAGGCTCCATGGGTTGGTTCCATTGGAGCAGAATGCCAAAGGGCTGCTTTTCTTCTATCGTAGCAGGATGGCCCAGATTGGTTAAGGTATAATGGAGGAGGTTTGTAAGCACCGATGATTCAATGGATTCCGAAAAGTACAGGATCGCGGATGTGGCCGTCGTGGCCCGGGCTTGCACTACCTCAGGTGGTGTTAGATCTGCGTTGTGCCTGAAAATAGAGTTCTGGGCACCGGGGGTTCCTCCAGCGGGGTCGTTGCTGGCACTCCAATTGTTGCGTTGGTCGCAATGGCGGAAAGGGTCGATGCGCTCGAGGGTATATCCTCCATTTCTTTTGGCACTGTTTCCATACCATGTGTCGGAATAGTCGACCTGATCGGCGATTTGTCCTGCAGCATTGGTAAGGAGAATCAGGTTGCCACTGTTTCGCAAAGCAGGCAGCTGAAAGACCCCTGTTTGACCAAACCTGCTGAGTTCGACCGAGGCTGCGGTGTTACAAAGGATCAGGTATCCACCAGAGGGGATGGTCGTTGCGGGCAGTGGCCTTTCTGTGTTGCCTACCGAAATCTTCCATCCGGAGAGATCGGCCGGATCCTCCCCCGTATTGTGCAGTTCAATCCACTCGTATGGAGGTAATCCGACCACCGGCGTGGGATCGACCATCAGCTCATTGATGACCACAGCGGGAGGGTAGTGGGGCGTTGGTGTTGCAGGTACAGATGCGGTCAGAACTTTTGAAGGTGGCGTGGCGATGGCAGATAACCGATAGAATAGGGCAAAAAATGCCACCAATGTTAAGAATTTAGCCATGTGGGGGTACATTGTGCTTGGGTTTGGACAAAATTGTACTTTTGCTCTGTTTGGG
>CAYGIQ010000099.1:0-9682 GCA_964349885.1 uncultured Prolixibacteraceae bacterium
ATATAACAGGTTTAAGGTCTATTTGCTGATTGGAAGTCGTCTGCTTCACAATGTTAAGTTCATCGTGAAATGCAGGATAGTCGAGCCAAATGGAGAACATAAAACGGTCGAGCTGAGCCTCTGGAAGCGGGTAGGTACCCTCCTGTTCTATTGGATTCTGCGTGGCCAATACAAAAAAGGGCGATTCGAGTTCAAAATGCTGACCAGCAGCTGTGATAGCCCGCTCTTGCATTGCTTCCAAAAGGGCCGATTGGGTCTTGGGTGGGGTTCGGTTGATCTCATCTGCCAATAGTATATTGGCGAATATCGGCCCCTGCACGAATTTAAATTGCCTGTCGCGGTCCAGAATTTCTGTTCCAATAATATCAGAAGGCATAAGGTCGGGGGTAAACTGAATGCGGTTGTACCTTAGTCCAAGCACCTTGGATATGGTTGTTACCATTAGCGTTTTGGCCAGACCGGGAACCCCTATCAATAAACAGTGGCCACGGCTAAACAAAGTATTTAATACCTGAGTAACCACATGATCCTGACCATATATGACCCGGGTAATCTCCTTAAGCAGAAGGTGATACTTATCCTTCAGGGCATCAAGTGCCTCTACATCATCGCGATAATTTTGCAGCGTCATCAAAAAAAGTCTATTCTGTTACTTAATCCAGTTCTCGAACTGGTAATTGCAGTTTGCGTAGGTATTATCGATTCGGATGTAGGTTCCCGCCTGGCGTTTTGCGATCCATGATTCCAAAACCTCTTGCTTTTTCTTATTCAGGTACATTTCGGCTAGCAACTGATAGTCAGATTGCAGATTGGCCTTATGTCCATTGGTTTTGTTTATCAGTCGTATGATCTTATACACAGTTTGTCGAGTAGCAGGATCGATGGTTTGAAAAGGTTGAGAAATCTCGTTTATGTTCATAGCGGTAATCACTTTGCTGATGTCAGGATCGAGTTCCCCGAGGCTAAACCTCGACGACAGATTCTGTGGATTAAGCACCAGGCCGCCGTTGTTCCGTGTATTCTTATCCTGAGAAAACATTAAGGCAGATTGTTCGAATTCGATCTCTCCCCGACGAATAATATTGGAGAGGCTATCGAGCCTAAGATTTGAATGCTCTAAAGCTTCGGGAGCAATTTTTGGCCGCATCAGAATATGGCGTGTATTGATCCGCTCTCCCTTCCGGTCGATCAATTGTATAATATGGTATCCGAAGTCGCTCTTAACAACGTTTGAAACACGGTCGTCGCGCAGGTTGAAAGCCGCGGAGGCATAAGCGGGATCAAGCTGAGCCCGTCCGAGGTACCCTATCTCACCGCCAAATCGCGATTCGGGAGCCTCTGAATACAGAACTGCTAATGTTGCAAAACTGGATCCTTCCTCTACCCTACGCTTTAAGTCGCGTAATTGCGCCTTAACCCGGTTGTCTTCTTCAATATCGATGTCTGGAACCAGGGTAATTTGCTGATATTCGAACTGTGGTGGAATAAATGGAATTTCATCGTCTTTCAGATTGCGGTAGAAGTAACGAACTTCTGAAGGGGTTACTGTAACATTTTCGACAATCTTTCCCTGCATCTGATTGCTGAGAAGCTGGTTGCGAATAACGTCGCGCAATTCGGCTTTCAGTTGAGGAATCGACTTTTTAAAGTAACTTTCAACTTCCCGTTCCGAACCAAAATGAGCAACAAATTGCTGCAAACGGCCATCCATCTGTTGGTTGATTTGGTTATCGGTAACCACAATATTGGTATCAAGCAGCGCTTCTGCAACCAGCAATTTATCTACCAGAAACGACTCCAGAATCTCACATTTCATATCACCATCGGTGACAATTCCCTGAGCCTGCTGCTGAATAAACATCTCTTCAATCTCTGATTTCAGAACAATATTGTTGCCTACCACCGCTATAATCTGGTCTACAACTTTATCTTGCCCATTGGCCGGCAAAGTAAGTGCAACAGTCAGAAACCACACAGAGGCAACCAACAGTTTATCAATCATCATTTGACGCTTCATATTCATACAATTTAAACTTATTGTTTCGCACGCCCTCTAAAAAGACGTCGTCTTCCACCTTTTTAAGGAATTCGATTTTGCGACGATTTATAATTATATTCTTTATTTGTGATTCAACATACTCCACGGGCGCAATTGAGTTGGCTGGCTGGTGGTCAATTATTCGCAAAAGATAGTAAAAATCCTGATCGCGATGCTCAATCATAGCATTTGGGTATATACTTCGGTCTTCACTGCCTGCCCAATTGTTCAAGCGCAGCAGAAATGGTTCCAGATCCACCCAATCTTCGGAATAGATATCACAGACCACGGCATATCGTAAACAATATTCCCGAAGTTCAGCAAGATTGGCTTCGGTAATCTGTTCGCAAAAAGCCTTAACCTGCTCAGGTCTTGATACTTCCATTGGAATTTGGACAAAAAGTGCCTTGACTATACTTTTATTCAATACAAAATTATCCCTGTTCTCGTTGTAATACCCCTGAATATCGCGATCCCCGACAATGGTATCGAGTCGTTGCAGCATCAATTCCATCTTATAACGATAAATGACCATCGAATTGCGATAGTCGGCAAGCTCCTTTGAAAAATCTTTGAGCGACGAAGGTAGATTTTCCTCTGCCATTCTCACCAAAAGCTCATTTCGAATCCATTTGTTGATATAATCTTCGGCCATCATAACGCTATCCTCGTACCCCAAGCCTGAAGGGAGCACGCGCTGAAGGTCGGCCAAGTAAAGTACCTGCTCTCCGACCTTGGCCAAAGGTGTTCCATCGACCGGACGATCGAACAGGCAAGCGCTAAAGGTTAGCAATATTACCAGTAAAATGGATCCTAAAGGCTTCAACATCGTTTTTATAACCTTCTTAGTGCCCGCTGGTTTATTACAACGGGATATTTACTTCGCAGCGTATGCAGCCACTGTTCTTCAAGATATTGCTGATAATCTGCCAAGTGAAAGCCCCTCGACTCGACCAGTAACTTAGGTTCTGATGGCAGAGCATTGCCCCAAACAAGATCGGTCGATTCGTTCCAGCCAGAAGGCAACGCACCATTCCAAAACGCATAATCAATGGCTGGATGTTCTCCTTTTTGCCAGGTCCCTCTCAATATCTTAACATCCGCAGCAGAATAACCCACTGCATCTTCCAAATTTTCAATATGAACTCCCTGATCAAGCGCCTCAAGGAAGCTGTTTTTTAGCTCAGGACTCGAACATTGTATAACGACACCATCAAAACGATCGTCCCACATATAACGGTATTTATTGGTCTCATAAAAGCGCTCCAGACCCAAAGTATCGGTAACTGCCGGTTGCCATAAAATCCTCTCCATAACATCGAAAAGCAGAATTCCATCGTGGTATTCCTGATACAGCGACCGAAAGGCTGGATACTTCTTTTCCAATTGCGCATCTTCCCAATCCAGTATCTGACGCTCTTCCCAGTTTTGGTAATGTATATAAAAATCGTTGGCCGACAATTGCTGGCCTAATGATTGACTCTCGGACAAAGCACTGAGCCAGCTATGGGAATCAAAAACGGTGCCAGAGAGCGTAAAAAGTGGCATCCGATCCACCGCAAACCAATCAGACTGGCTTCCCGACTGCTTTAGAATATCCATCACTTGAACAATCGTTCTTTCCAAAGATTCAGGAAAGGATTGAAAACTGTTCTGAAGTTTTAATTTTTGAATAAACCCTGTCCTGCCGGCTGCCAACCGCTCTGGATCACGTTTAATTCGGTTTATAAGTTCAGGTCTGATCTCATCTAAAGCTGGTATGGGTTTAAGGTCAATCCGTTTTAGAATGTGGTATCCGAATTCGGTCTCCAGAGGCAAGGAAATATCACCATCATGTGCAAGTGCAAATGCCGGATCAGAAAAGGCAGGGATCATCATACTGCGTCCAAAATAGGGCAACTCTCCCCCGTTTACTGCACTTCGATCGTCTTCTGAATTCTCGCGGGCAAGCCTTGAAAAATCTTCACCTCTGGTTGCCATAAGGTACAAACTATCCATCTGTGTGCGGATAAATGCTTTTTGCGCAGTATTCATGTTGGGAGGAAAACGCTTCATTATATGCGCTACTTTTATCTCACCAACAGCCTCTCGGGTATCGTTAACCTTTAGTAAGTGGTATCCGAAGCGTGTCCGAACAGGAGACGATACCCTGCCAACCTGCGTTCTATAGGCAGCATCCTCAAAAGGGGTTACCATCTGAAAGGCAGTAAACCAACCAAGTGAACCGCTATTAGAAGTGGCCGAGGGGTCCTGCGAATATTTTCGGGCTGCTTCAGAAAAATCAAGCCCTGATGCAATTTCTCCGGCAATCCGGTTGATTTCCTGCCAGGCTATCAGGGTGTCGCTGGGGGTTGGTTGCTGCGGAAGGCCAATCAGCAAATGGCTCGCATTGATTTCCGACGACAAACGGCCATACGTATCTTCCAGCAGTTGATCCTCATATGAGAGATCGGTAAGGTAAGGTGCTGCCAATTCAGCACGGTATCCGGCCAACTCTTGTCGGAAAGAGACCAACGTGTCCAATCCCAGCGATTGCGCCTCAAGTACTTTTAGTTTAAAGTTAATGTAAAGCTGCAGGTATTCCGAAGGAGATTTCCGCTCGGCAGGATCTGTAATGTTTCCGTTGTTGCGTTCGTAGGCAAGTTTAAAGTCTTCTGTATATACCTGCAATGGACCAATGGTAGTGAGAACTTCCGGACTTCTCTGGCTTAAAACCGGCAGTGCCAGAAACAAAAGCCAAAGAGCAAGAATATGGGTTTTAATCATTCTGGTGGTATATCTTTTATGTGCCTTATCTAACGAAGTTTTTTAAATTGGATTATGGAGTGGTTAAAATAATTTATCCCTGACGGACACTATAATTGGGAGCCTCTCGTGTAATAGCTACATCGTGTGGATGACTCTCCTGAACACCAGCATTTGAAATACGGGTAAAACGTGCCTGCTGCAGTGCCGAAATATCTTTGGCACCACAATAACCCATTCCTGCCCTGAGGCCTCCTACCATCTGATACAGCACTTCATATAGACTGCCCTTAAATGGCACCCGGGCAGCAATTCCTTCCGGAACAAGCTTTTTAATATCATCTTCCATATCTTGGAAATAGCGATCTTTCGAACCCTGTTGCATCGCTTCTACCGAACCCATTCCGCGATAGGCCTTAAATTTACGCCCCTGATACAGGATGGTTTCACCCGGCGACTCCTCTACACCAGCAAACAGACTTCCAGCCATTATTGAATGGGCACCGGCAGCCAACGCTTTAACAATGTCGCCTGAATATCGAATTCCACCATCTGCAATTACCGGCACGCCAGTATCACGTATGGCCTGGGCTACATCATATATGGCCGACAATTGAGGCATTCCCACTCCGGCAATTACCCGGGTGGTACAGATAGAACCCGGACCAATACCCACTTTTACAGCATCGGCCCCCGCCTTCACCAATTCTATGGCAGCTTCACCGGTAGCAATATTGCCTACTACAAATTCCATTTCGGGAAATCTTTTTTTGGCCGCCTTAAGCGTATCAATTACCCCCTGGGTATGTCCGTGAGCTGTGTCGATTACAAGAGCATCGGCGCCAGCCTTTACCAAAGCCTCAATACGTTCCATTGAGTCGCCCCCAATGCCTACAGCAGCAGCCACTCGCAACCTTCCACGCTCATCTTTACAGGCAAGAGGTTTGTCTTTGGCCTTGGTAATGTCTTTGTAGGTTACCAAACCTATTAATTTACCATTTTTATCGACTACCGGCAATTTCTCGATCTTGTAGCTTTGAAGGATCTCAGCTGCCTTCTCCAGATTGGTCGACTCATTGGTCGTAACCAGATTATCACGGGTCATTATCTCCTCGATCGGACGCTCCATGTTTTTTTCAAACCTGAGATCCCTGTTGGTAACAATACCAACCAAAAATCCACTTGCATCAACCACTGGAATCCCACCAATCTTAAAGTTCGACATCAGATAGAGTGCATCGGCCACCTTTTTATCGCGTCCAATGGTAATTGGATCGTAAATCATCCCATTTTCTGCCCTTTTCACGCTGATTACTTGACGGGACTGTTCATCAATTTCCATATTTTTATGGATAACCCCAATACCGCCCTCACGGGCTATCGCTATTGCAAGCTTGTATTCTGTAACAGTATCCATAGCTGCGGATACTACAGGTGTATTAAGAATTATGTTGCGCGAAAAACGCGACAGCAATGAAACTTCACGTGGCAAAACCTCTGAATAGGCTGGTATGAGAAGTACATCATCAAAGGTAAGACCTTCGCTAACAACTTTTTCCGATAAAAATGACATCGATTGCAGGTTTTAATTATACAATCCGCAAAACTACAAATTTTTAATCCAACCTTCGCTACTTATTTTAATAGCACCAGCACTGAGGCCGATTAAAAATTGTTAATACCGAAGTCATTTGTTTACTTTGTGTTCAGTGAATCCATACGAAAAAATATTGTTCGAACATTGGGGGCACGCTGCCTTCAGACCTTTGCAGCTCGATATCATTGAATCGGTTGCTCAGGGAAAGGATACGCTTGGGTTGTTGCCCACAGGTGGGGGCAAATCCATTATCTTCCAGGTGTACAGTTTGTCTGTACCCGGCATTTGTTTGGTAATTACCCCACTCATAGCACTGATGAAAGATCAGGTAGAAAACCTGAACAGCAGGGGAATTAAAGCCATAAGTTTGCATAGTGGTATGACCTCGGGCGAAATTAAGGTTAGCCTCGATAATGCAGTATGGGGAAATTACAAGTTCCTTTATGTATCGCCCGAACGGCTGACTTCGGCCACCTTCCTAGAAAGGCTCAAAATGATGCCCGTAAACCTCATTACAGTTGACGAAGCACACTGTATATCCCAATGGGGTTATGACTTCAGACCCAGTTATCTAAGGATTGCTGAAATAAGAAACCTATTTCCGGGCTTGCCAATTCTGGCGCTCACTGCAACTGCCACTCCAAAGGTTGTTTGCGACATTCAGGAGAAACTTTGCTTTGCGACAGGCAATGTATTGTCGGTTTCATTCTCAAGAGCAAATCTCACCTATATGGTCCGCAATAAGGAGGACAAGCTGGGCTACCTTGTTCATACCATTCTCAAAGCCAAAGGTAGCGGCATCGTGTATGTAAGAAACCGGAAAGCCACCCGCGAAATAAAAGAGTTGCTGGTAAAGAACAACATCTCGGCCGACTACTACCATGCCGGGTTAAGCAGCGATGTTAGAAGCAAAAAACAGGATGCCTGGAAAAACGGAACAACCCGTGTAATTGTAGCTACCAATGCCTTTGGTATGGGTATCGATAAGTCGGATGTAAGGTTTGTTGTGCATACCGACCCGCCAGATTCGCTCGAAGCCTATTTTCAGGAAGCAGGAAGAGCTGGTCGTGATGGCAAAAAAGCAGCCGCCGTGCTGCTGTACAACAATGCAGACAAACTCAAGCTTAAAAAGCAGCTTTCGGTACAATTTCCAGCCATCGACTTTATCAGGAAGGTTTACGAGGCTCTCGGCAACTTTCTGCAAATAGCTGTTGGCTTTGGCAAACATCAGGTATTTGATTTTCCAATGGGCCTCTTTGCCGAAACCTATCGATTTCAGCCTGCGCAGCTTTTTCATGCGCTAAGACTGCTTGAGCGGCAAGGATACATTGAGTTTACCGAGGAGATAGATACACCTTCGCGGGTCTATTTTTCCGTCAACCGCGACGATTTGTACAAATACCAGGTGGCCAATATTCAACTCGATAATTTCGCAAAACTACTCTTGCGCTCCTATACCGGTCTATTTACAGGATATGTTGGCATTGATGAAGCGCTCCTGGCCAAGAGAGCCCAAACATCGCCCGAAGTAATCAATGAATTTCTGAAACGCCTAAGGGCCGACAAGATCATCGATTATATACCCCGAAAAAGAAGCCCCTACATTACCTACAGCAAGGAGCGGTTAGCACCGGAAAGAATTGCCTTTACCAACGAAAACTACACCCTCAGGAAACAGGATTATAGCGCAAGAGTTGAAGCCGTAATCCATTATGCATCAGAACAGTTGGTTTGCAGATCACAGCTTCTGCTGACCTATTTTGGGGAAAAGAGTTCTACCCGCTGTGGGCAGTGTGATGTTTGTTTGGAGCAAAATCAGCTGGGGCTTAGCCGTTACGAATTCGAAGAGATAACCAAATCGATCAGACAGCTGCTAATTGAACCCCTGCCTCTCGATAAACTCCTGTTACAACTGGGCGATGGCCATGAAACAAAAAGGGAAATTCTGCGGTGGCTCATCGACAACCAAATGATTCTTATTAGGGTAGATCAGTTACTGGAATGGAACAACGCACGCCCTAATTTGCCTGAATTATAGGTTCCATACATTTTACCCGCCCGCTTTTTTTGGCTACTTTTGCCCCTCGATACATCACAAAGTTATGACCCAGTCGAACGATACAGTATATTCACAGCCAGTTGTTGAATTTGTTGCCGTAGCCAACGAATTTTGTCAGCTTATCGAATCGGTACAAGAACATCCGACGCACAAATTGATTGATGTGGGAAGGAAATTATTATCCCTCCTTTACTTCAAAGCCTCGCTTTTACCGGAGTTGGAGCCTATACTCGACGATGCACTCGAGAAATACGTCAACGAATTAGACTATAATCTCCTGATGCAAAAGTGGTTAAACAAATTAGGAGAACACGACCATTTCTACGAAATTTTTGATCCCGAAATTCAATTTGGAACAGAGACGGTAACTGCAAGCATTTCTGAGAATTTACTCGACATCTACCAGGATACCAAAGATTTTATTTCTGCCTACAATTTTGGCAATGAAGAGGTAATGAACGACGCCATTGCCGAGTGCAGTTCTCAGTTCCGCAATGTTTGGGGACAGCGACTGGTCAATGTTTTAAGAGCCTTGCATCAACTCTATTTTTCGGATACCGATTGGTCGGAAAAACCCATCCATCTGAAGACTCCCGATGATGATGATTTGCCCAAAGGCAAATGGGTCGATCGATTTTTTAACCACGCTTCCGAATAGTCAACATGTTTAAGGAGATTATAACCACAGAAGAGTTCATTCAGTTGCCGCTCAGGCATTTTGAGGGGGAAATTATAGTTGTCGACAACCTAAAATCGGCCCGACAGGCAGCAAGATATCTAAGCAATTTTAAAATTATTGGATTCGATACCGAAACCAAGCCTGCTTTCAAAAAGGGTCAGAACCATAAAATCGCGCTGCTGCAGCTTGCCACCCAGGACAGAGCCTACCTGTTCAGAACCCAGAAAGTGGGATTGCCCGAAGAAATTTTGAAACTTTTTACTGCCCCGGAAATAAAATTCCCTGGTGTAGCCATACGCGATGATATTAAGGCGCTGCAAACTTTAAGGCCTTTTGCTCCAAGCGGATTTGTAGAACTGCAAGATCATGCCCGAAATCTTGGTATTCAGAATCTGAGTCTCAAAAAACTGTGTGCCATTGCCTGTGGTTTCAGAATTTCCAAATCCCAGCAGCTTTCTAATTGGGAATCGAGCGATCTCACCCCACAACAAATGACCTATGCTGCCACCGATGCTTGGGTCTCTCTTGAAATTTATCAGCAAATTGTAGAAGGTATACTATGAC
>CAYGIQ010000100.1:0-9661 GCA_964349885.1 uncultured Prolixibacteraceae bacterium
GGGTAAGAATACCCGAAAGCTGAGCCTCCTTGAGTTCTAGGTAATCGTTCTGAAGGAGTCCGGTATAACCAGAACGGAAGCCAATAACTTCCATTCCATAATCCACTATGGCCGTTTTGCCAACCCCTCTGATGGCGGCATTCAATCCGGGGCAGTCGCCTCCTGCAGTTAAAATTCCGATTCGTTTGGTCTTTCCGGGCATAGGCAATTGCTCTCTGGCTGCTTGATGTGAGTGTTAAATGCGATGGCACAAAGGTACAAAATAGATTGCAGTATGTTCAAATTTTCTATTTTTGCCTAACTTGCTGATTGGATTATTTTTCAAACTTAAAATGGATAGCGATGAGAAAAATTTTGACTGTTTTGTTTGTATCTTCTTTTGTTTTCTTGGTTGCCTGTCAGGGTGGCCAGCAGAGAGCTTCACAGCAATCGTCGGAGCCGGTGGAGGTTTTGCCTAACCAGTTGACTGCTGAAGAGCAGGCCGATGGATGGATGTTGTTGTTCGACGGCGAAACTTCAGACGGATGGCGTGGTGTTAACAAAGAACATTTTCCAGCTGCCTGGCAGATTGTGGATGGTACCATAATGTGTAAAGGTTCTGGTCGCGGCGAGGCTGGTTCTGCCGATGGTGGCGACATCCTGTTCGATCGCGAATTCAGCAATTTCAGGCTGAAAATGGAATGGAAAGTATCAGAAGGTGGTAACTCAGGTATCTTTTACCTCGGGAAGGAGATTGAAGGATGGCCTATCTGGCGCACCGCTCCTGAAATGCAGATACTTGACAATGAGCGTCACCCCGATTCATTTTTGGGCATCGACGGCAACCGGAAGGCTGGTTCGCTCTATGACCTGATTCCTGCCGTTCCGCAAAATTCAAACCCTGCCGGCGAATGGAACTCTATTGAGATCATTGTTTACCGCGGCACAGTGGTGCACAAACAGAACGACGAAACAGTGCTGGAGTACCACCTCTGGACCGATGAATGGAACCAGCTGGTTTCCGGTTCAAAATTCCCTGGACTTAACCCCGACTGGGCCAATGTACCCGAATCGGGCTATATCTCGCTTCAGGATCATGGCGATGATGTATGGTTCCGCAACATTAAAATCAAAGAGCTTTAATCAGACGCTGCAACAATAGTTAAGCGGCTGCTTCCATGATGGGGGGAGCCGCTTTTTTATGGCAGATAGGCCGATTGATTCAGAATCTCCTGATAATTCTGATGGGTTAGCAGGTCGGCAAGGGTTGCATCTGGGTTGCGCTTCAGGTACCTACGCACAATTTGCCGGCCAATCCAGTTCCCGGTACGCGCAGGCGAGGCTTCTGGAAAACCATTGGTCTGCGGCCCGTCGCCAATGTACCGTACAATATCCATTTGCCGGTTGGAGTATAGCAATTCGTTGTCGATTAAGTATTCCCACATCTGCGCCTCGTTGGCATAACACCATTCTAACTGCTCTGCCGTAAATCCGTTGATCAGTGAATCTTGCGTGGAGGGAAGCATCGCCTCCATGGCATGCAAAATCACCCCTTCGTAAATTATATGGTCGAGCAGGGTGGTAGCGGTTTCACTTATTGGAAACAGGTCTCTCATCCATACATGAACCGCGTCGACCGGAATCATCGCCGTTTCCATCCGGCGCTGCTTGTATTGGGGAATCCCCAGCAGGGTGTAATAGGCAATGTCGGGCCCTAGGTATTTATCGAGACTAATACCCACGAGGTTGTTCACTGCAAACACCGATTCGTTAAAACCCGATACACAGACATATACAATAGGCATAGGGCGCTCCGGAAAATAATACCTGAAGTGTTTAAAGGCTTGTGCCAATTCGTGCTGAAGTGGGCGCAAGTCGGCCAAACGCTCACCCGTTAGCCGGTAAATCGACTGAATGAGGGTATCGTTGAGGAAGTACCGCATTGCATCGCGGGTAAATGAATCTTCTAATGTGCCAATTCTTAATAGATCTGCCGTATAGATATCCGTAAAAAAGGGATGCTGCTCACGTACAAAAAGCAACTGATCGTCTGATGGTTCTGTGCCAAGTGCGCTAATTATGGTATCGAACCGCACTATGGTTACCTCTTCCAGAATCCCAGAAATATCGACTTTTAATGGATTCCTCTGACATGACGATAGCGTCATAATCAGAATGGCAAAAAAGATCACTGGTCGGAGAAACTTCATCTGTTCTGTATTTTGTATCTTATACGGTTAGGCGTTAACCTTATTGCGAATGTGGTCTAAAAAGTGGAGATTTGCAACAATAAAACTAATTTTGACGGTACAATTCATCTTCAGGTGGACCTTCAAAATTTAACTCAGGGCGACCTAAATTGAGGGACTGAAAATTTTGCAAGACCCCGGAAACCCACTTGGGTATAAGTACTGAAACAAATGAATCGAAATGAACAACCTATGAATATAGCACTGGCGCAAATCAATTATACCATAGGCGATTTGGAAGGAAACAGCCGGAAGATGGTGGCAGCCATTCACCGTGCAAAACTGGCAGGTGCCGCACTGGTTGTTTTTTCAGAGCTTTCCGTTACCGGGTATTATCCGCACGACATGCTTGAAAAGAGCGATTTTGTTGATCGCTCCATCACTACCATCGAAGCAATGGCGCAGCACTGCCAAGGTATTGCTGCCTTGGTGGGTGGCCCTGCAGTTAACCGCGAAGGACGTGGTAAGCAACTCTACAATGCAGCGTGGTTTTTGGCAGAAGGTCGCGTAAAGGAGGTATTCTATAAAACACTGCTGCCCACCTACGATGTTTTTGATGAATACCGTCATTTTGAACCCAACAACAGCTTTCGGATTCTCGAATATGGCGGATACCGCATTGCCGTTACCATTTGTGAAGATATCTGGGATGAACAACCGGCGTTCAGCGACTTTGGGAAAAGCAGTATGTACCGCTCTTCCCCATTAGAGGAGTTGATGCAGTTTTCGCCCAATCTGCTGATCAACCTCTCTGCTTCGCCTTTCTCTCATACGCAGGAACATTGGCGGAAGCAGATTCTTCTTGCAAAGGCCAAACGGTATGGTTTGCCACTGGTGTATGTCAACCAGGTGGGAGCACATGCCGAAATGATCTTCGATGGTGGTTCGATGGTGGTTATGGCCGATGGTGCTATTGCGCACGAGCTTGCCTACTTTAAAGAGGATTTTGCCATAGTAGACATTTCAGAGCCTGCGGTAGCCATCCAATCGGCTCCCAATAATCCGGTTCAAAAGATACACGATGCTTTGGTTATGGGAATAGCCGACTATTTTGGAAAATCGGGTTTTACCTCAGCAACCCTCGGACTATCGGGGGGCATCGATTCGGCGGTGGTGGCGGCATTGGCGGTGACTGCCCTCGGGAAGGAGAATGTGCATGGTTTGCTTATGCCCTCTGCATATTCCAGTCAGCACTCTGTGGATGATGCTGTAGCGTTGGCACAAAATCTGGGCATAGGTTACGATATCGTGTCCATTGAGAAGAGTTTCGATGCGGTTACTGATGCCATGCAACCCCTGTTTGGGGAGCTCCCTGCCGATGTTACCGAAGAGAACATGCAGGCCCGAATCAGAGGGGTTCTGGTTATGGCACTGTCGAACAAAATGGGTCATATTGTCCTCAATACGACCAACAAAAGCGAAGCTGCCGTGGGCTATGGTACCTTGTACGGCGATATGAATGGAGGCCTTTCAGTATTGGGCGATGTATATAAAACCGATGTTTACCGACTGGCCGATTTTATCAACAGCAACGGCGAACTCATACCTCGAAATACCATACAGAAGCCGCCTTCGGCCGAGTTGCGTCCCGGACAGAAAGACAGTGATTCGCTGCCCGATTACAACATTCTCGATGCTATTCTTTTTCAGTACATTGAGCTCAACCGTTCGGTGTCCGATATCATTGCCATGGGATTTCCTGAAGATGCCGTAAGGAAGATGATCGGACTGGTCGATCGCAACGAATATAAGCGCTTTCAGGCTGCTCCCATACTGAGGGTTAGCTCGAAAGCTTTCGGCTTTGGCCGAAGAATGCCTTTGGTGGCCCGCTATTGAGCCTTATATTCAGAGTGTAGCCTGCCAATATCTAATTCCCTAAAATTGTTAAATTTGTGGCTATAATCCCTTATCATCATATGTATGTTATTCGCCGATGGAATTAAGGACGTGCTGGATAATCCGAAATCGCTCTTTTATGAGCTCAATGAGGAAGAGAAAAAACAGCTCCAGCACCACGTAACCTTCTCGAAATACCGACGCAATGAGATGGTTTTTCATGAAGGTGATAAGCCAACTGGTTTTTTGATGCTGGTTAAGGGCAAGGTGAAAATCGTGAAAGAAGGCGTAGGAGGAAGAGAGCAAATTATACGGATGTCGAAGGCGCCGGGAGTTATCGGTTACCGCGCCATTTTTGCCGAAGAGAACCACATTGCGTCTGCGGTTACCATTGAGGAGTCGACCATAGCCAACATCGACCTCGATTTTATTTTTCAGACTGCCATGAAGAATGCCGATTTTTGCCTGCAGGTAATTCGGCGAATGGCCCGCGAACTTGGGTTTTCCAATGCGCGTACCGTGGCGCTTACCCAAAAACATATCCGGGGTCGCCTGGCTGAATCGCTTATCCTTTTATCAAAAAAATATGGATTCGAAAACGATGGCACCACCCTTAAGGTGTACATATCGCGCGAAGATATTGCCAACCTTTCGAATATGACTACCTCAAATGCAATCCGCACCCTTTCTGCATTTGCCAATGAAACCATCATTGCCATCGATGGACGAAAAATCAAAATTGTTGATTTGAAGCGGCTGGAATGGATTAGTAAGCTCGGCTAAGGCAGAATGATACATCGAGCGCGGATGCGGTTGTATCTCTACGTTTTTATTCCTGAATATAGATCCGTTTTACACGCTGCGAGATTCCGGTGAGCATTTCGTAGGGGATGGTCCCTGCTTTGGCCGCCAACTCTGAAATTGGTATCTGGTCGCCAAAAATCTCAACTGCATCGCCCGGTTTGATTCCAAGACCGGTAACATCGGCCATACACATGTCCATGCATATGTTTCCGACAATGTCTGCCCTTTTGCCACAAATAATAAGCTGTCCCACACCATTGCTCAGTCGGCGGTCGAGGCCGTCGGCATAGCCGACCGGTACAACAGCAATTTCAGAGGGGCGACTCACCCGGCCTGCCCTGTTGTATCCAACGGTTTCTCCGGGAGTTACTTTTTTTACCTGAGAAACGGTGCTGGTAAGGCGACCTACGGATTGCAAAGGTCCTTGCAGATTGCTAACGCCATAGAGGCCAATGCCGAGCCTGACCATATCGAACTGGTATTCGGGGAATCGTTCTATACCGGCCGAGTTGAGCAGGTGGCGCATTGGGGAAGTGCCAGTGCTTTGGATGAGGTGAAGGCTGAGTTCTTCAAATCGTTTAGCCTGTTCGTGGGTAAACCGATCGAACTGCGGATCGTCGGTTGCTGCCAGGTGAGAAAATATGGATACAATGTCCAGCGTACCCCCATGATGCAGCAGTTTTGCAAGGGAGTTCAGCTCCTCCTCGGTTTTAAAGCCCAAGCGGTTCATCCCTGTATCGAGTTTTATGTGCACCGGAAACGCTTTTACTGCATTGAGGGAGACCAATGCACTGAATTCCTCTGCCAGCTGTAAATCGTAAAGATTGGGTTCCAGTCGGTAGTCAATTAGGAGCTGCAGGCTGTGTCTTTCTGGATTCATGACCACAATAGGGGTAGCAATGCCTGCGATCCGCAATTCGACCCCCTCGTCGGCAACAGCCACCGCTAGGTAGTCGATGCGCTGGTATTGCAACATCTTGGCAATTTCTGTATCGCCTGTCCCATACGAAAAGGCTTTAACCATGGCCATAATGCGGGTGGCGGGTGAGAGCATCGACCTGTAGTGATTCAGGTTATCGGTCATTCGGTTAAGGTTGATCTCGAGCACGGTTTGGTGCACCTTCTGCTGCATTGTTGATGAAATCTCTTCGAAACGAAATTCCCGTGCGCCCTTTATTAAGATGGTCGATTGCATCAAGACATCGCTTTTAACCTGCTTTAAAAAGGCTCCAACGGTAGGGTAAAAGGTTGCTGGCAGGGTAAACTGACTGGCAGCGGAGGTTATGGAGGGTCCAATGCCTATGAGCAAATTGGTGTTGCTGTCGTTGAGCAGTTGGTTTACCCGTCGATAAAGTGCCGTTTCGGTTTGGCCCGATTGGTGAATATCGGAAAGAATGACGATTTTCCTCGAATGGTTGGTTTCGGCCTGGTGTGTCATTACTCCAAGCGCTATCTCCAGCGAATTGATGTCGCTGTTGTAATAATCGTTGATTAGGAGGCTGCCGTGGCTGCCTTTCTTGAGTTCCAGCCGCATGGCCACAGGCGACAGATGCCCGAACATCGGGAGAAAAGTCAGAGGATCGATGCCAAGTGCGGTTGCTGCTGCAAAGCAATGGCAGCAGTTTTCGATCGAGGAATTGTCGGTAAAGGGAATTTGGAATTCGTAATGCAGTTGGCCGGATAGTGCGGTTACAATCGTTGCTGTTCCTGCGGGTTTTATGTGGTATTGAATCTGAGCTGGCCTTTCCTGCAGCGACCAGCTCACTGGTGCGACTCCATAGCGACGGCAATGCTCCTCAAGCAAGGGTGCAGCAACAGGTTGGTCGGCGCAAAAAACCAACTTTTCTGCCTTTGCAAAAAGAGTCAACTTCTCAAGAGTCTTTTCCTGAAGTGAGCCAAAGTGTTCCTGATGGGCTTCCCCAATGTTGGTAAATATGCCAATTGTAGGCTGTATGATTGTGGCAAGACGCTCCATCTCTCCCGGTTGCGAAATTCCTGCTTCGAAGATGGCCAGCCGATGGTCGGGTTGGAGGTTCCAAACAGAGAGCGGAACCCCCACCTGCGAGTTGTAACTTTTGGGACTTCGTATAACCGAAATATGTGGCGACACGAGATCGTGGAGCCATTCTTTGACAACCGTTTTGCCATTGCTTCCGGTAATACCCACTACAGGAAGGGAATAACACGATCGGTGGTAGGCAGCCAGTTGCTGAAGCGCCTCTAGCGTGTCGTTTACCCTTATCAGTGCCACTTTGCTGTTTGAGGGGATTTCCACAGTTTCGGAAACCACAAATACCTGAACTCCCTTCTTTGTCAATTCATTCAGAAAGTGATGCCCATTGTTGCGTATCCCCTTGATGGCGAAAAACAGGGTTTCGCTCCCCGGCTGCGCAGTGCGGCTGTCGATGGCCAATCGGGAGATGGTGGTAGATGGAGGGAGATCGTTTCGCACCAGGTCTCCCTTCAGAATTCTGGCAACTTGCGGCAGCGTGTAGATCATGGATTCGACTTGACTGCATGGTTATAGCAGCTGCGACACAGCGGTTCGTAAATATCTTTTTCGCCCAACAGTATCACCTGCTCCTTGGTGGTGGTACGGTGCGAAAACTGAGCAATGGAACCACACCGCATACAAATGGCATGCACCTTGGTAACATAGTCGGCCACTGCCATTAATCCGGGTATTGGGCCGAAAGGTTCCCCTCTGAAGTCCATATCGAGGCCTGCCACAATGACCCGGGCCCCTTGGTTGGCGAGTTGCTTTGCAACATTCACCAGGTGCTTGTCGAAAAACTGTGCTTCGTCAATGGCCACCACATCTGCATCGTTGACCAGTAAGAGAATGTTCGACGCGTTCTCAACAGGAGTGGAAGGAATCGCATTCTCATCGTGCGAAACTACATCGTGGGCCGAAAAGCGCACATCGATGGCAGGTTTAAAAATCTCTACGCGTTGCTGTGCTATTCGGGCACGCTTTATTCTCCGGATCAGCTCTTCAGTTTTTCCTGAAAACATTGAGCCACAAATAACTTCGATGGTGCCGGTGCGCTTTGTGTGATTTAATTCCCGTTCGATAAACATGGCTTGGGTGAAATAAGAAATTAGTACTTTTACCACCTATACTTTGGGTACACAAAGTAAACGAAAAGAACAAAAAAATCGGAGAAAACATTCCTCAACATGGATATTAAGCGGGTACTACAGGTTTTATTGCGCGATATTGCTGATTTGCAGCAATTTGTAGAAGAGGTAAAAAACGAGGCATCTCTGGGGGCCACCGATTTGGAGCTGATTCATACCCGACTGTCGGGGATAATGCATATGCTCGAACGTTCGGCCGAAGGGGTTGGTGAATTGCAGCGTCAATTAAATGCTGCAGAACATCGGGCAGAGGCATTGGCAGCTGTCAAGATTCCGGCTTCTGAAGTTGTAAAGGTTGAGACGGAGGTTTCAAAGATGGCTGAAACCCCGGTTGCGCAGCCGGCGGTAAAAGTGCCAAAAGTGGCTGGGGTAAGGCTTGCGGAGGTTGCGTTGGATGCTGCTGTTTCAGAAGATGAAGTTGCAGTAATTCCAGCTGAGGTGTTGGAATCTGTTGCTGTGGTTGAGACTAAGGAAATGGATGTGCCGGTACAGGAATCTTCTGGCGATGGTGTCGATTTGGTTGAAATTTCAGGTGATCATCCGGTTTTGGGTGAGAAGTTCATTCAGGGCAAATCCTTAAACGATCTGTTGGTAGAGCAGAGCAAAGGCGATAGTAAATACAGCCATATGCCCATTACAAATCTGCAGGCTGCGGTGGGTATAAACGATCGATTTCTGTTTACAAGAGAGCTTTTCGACGGAAGTGCCCAACACTATCAGGAAACCATGGCGCGGCTCGATGGAATGCAAAATTTGCAGGAGGCTGCAGCGTTTCTTCGTGCTACCTACACATGGAAAAAGAGCGATACCAGTTTGAAATTTATCGAGCTGGTGCGGCGTCGTTTTCAATAGGAATGGCCGCAAGTAGGCCTTGCTGATCGAGATAAACCGACCAAACCAGTTACTATGTCAACAAGCGGAAAGCTATACATTGTGCCTACCCCTATAGGCAACCTCGACGACATTACCCTCCGTGCCTTGAAGGTGCTTTCGGGCGCTGCATGGGTACTGGCTGAGGATACTCGGGTATCATCGAGGCTAATGGCGCACTATAAAATTGAAACCCGGTTGATGGCGCACCACAAATTCAATGAGCATGCAACGGTGGGCAAGGTGGCGGCAATGGTGGAGGGAGGCCAGGATGTTGCCCTCATTTCTGATGCGGGTACCCCCGGAATCTCAGATCCTGGTTTTTTATTGGTGAGGACCTGTTTAGAGCGTGGTCTCGAGGTAGAGTGTTTGCCGGGAGCCACCGCCTTTGTGCCGGCTCTGGTGGAGTCGGGTTTGCCTGCCGACCGGTTTGTTTTCGAGGGGTTTTTACCACAGAAAAAGGGCCGGCAAAAGAGGTTGCTCGCCTTGGCAGAGGAACCGCGCACCATCATCTTTTACGAGTCGCCGCATCGGGTGGTGAAGCTACTGACAGAGTTGAGAGCGGTTTTTGGACCCGATAGGACGTGTAGTATAAGCCGCGAAATTTCGAAGCTGTTTGGCGAAACGGTTCGGGGTACAATAGTGGAGATGCTGGATCATTTTACGGAAAAGCCGCCTCGTGGAGAGTTTGTGATAGTGGTAGGAGGCTGGCAGCGAGGGCGCGACGAAGGGGCCGATGCTCAGGAGGAGGCGTGAAAAAGAACTACTATCAGAAACTGAAT
>CAYGIQ010000101.1:0-9656 GCA_964349885.1 uncultured Prolixibacteraceae bacterium
GATTTGGCACACACGTACCACTCATCTTCATCGGTAGCTGATTCTGTGATGGCTAAAATTTTGTCGAGTTCGGTTGGCACATCAATGACCGGCTCGCCACTTTCCCAATGGTCGTAATATTGCAAATAGATTTCATCAAACTGTGTACTAAAAAATTCCGCACAAGCTTCACCCCAAGCTTGATTGCGCTGACTATTGCCAGGAAGTATGAGTAATTTTTTCATAATTTCTACATTTAAAAGGTTAAAAACTAACATTCACACCGAAGGTAAACGTCCTTGGTTTCGGATACTGGAAGAAAAAGACGTTCTGCGACCAAAGGCTTGTTCCCGAAGTAGCTTCAGGGTCATATCCCTGGAAGTCTTTGGAATCGAGTACAAATGCGTTGTCGACACTTACATACAGTCTGAAATTGCTGATACCGTAACCGGCCAGACGGCTTTTATCTACGGTATAACCAAGTGCGAACAGATTACCCCTCAAATAAGAGGCGTCGGCTACCCAACGGTCGTCGGCGCGGCTGTTTTGACCAACACCGGCTAAACCTGCATTTCTCAGTTCCTGAACCATGGTATTCTGGTTGGTAGGTGTCCACGCTTCGTACAATACGGTCTTGAGGCTGTTGCTCAAACCAGTTCTGTCTTCGGTTGAGTGGTAATATTGCTGAATAATGCTTCCTCCAATAACAAACTGCAGGTCGGCAGTGAAATCAAAGTTTTTATACCTGAAATTGTTGATGAAACTTCCTGTCCAATCTGGCAAACCATTACCGAGAATTTCACGGTCGGTCGATCCTTTTGCTTCTCCAGGTTTGGCACCAACTTTGGCAGCTTCAGCAGCCTCATCGGTTCCCCAGATGCCCAAACGACGGTAACCATAGTAGGATCCAAGGGGTTCGCCAACGCGCAGAATGATGTTACCCGAAACCCATCCTTCGAGTAGGATGTCTTCGTTGTTGTCTCCCAACTGAACAATCTTATTCTGGTTGTAGTTGGTGTTGATCGTAGTGCTCCAGTCAAAGTTGGCGCGCTCTACGTTGCGCGAGGTCAGCATCAAATCCATACCTTGGTTTTGAACTGAACCAATGTTGTACATTACCGAGTTGAAGCCAGTGGTGCGAGGAAGTGGTTTGGCCAACAACAGATCTGATGTCTTCTTGTTGTAGTAGTCGGCATCGAGCATCAATTTGTTGTTCCATAGACCAACGTTCACTCCAATATCGAATTGTGCAGTCTTCTCCCATTTAAGATCGGGATTGGCAAGGTTGTTTACGAAAGTACTCGAAGCCCGAGTTCCGTTGATCAGTGTTGTGCCTGCGTTTATTACACCAAGCGACTGATAAGTAGCAAGTTCCGAGTTTCCGGTAAGTCCGTAACTGGCATGGAGTTTCAGGTTGTTGATGGTTTTTGAATCCTGCATGAACGATTCGTTCGAGATGATCCAGCCCAAACCTGATGAAGGGAAGAAGGCATATTTGTTGTTCTTACCAAACTTCGACGATCCGTCAACCCTGGCGGTAATGGTGAGTAGATAGCGATTCTTGTATGCTTCGCTAACACGAACGAAATAGGAGTTCATAGCCCAACGGTTGTAGCTCGAATTCGGCGTACTGGGAGTGGTTCCCACACCTAGATTGTTGTATTTGTAAAAATTGTCGGAGAAACCGCTGGTCGAGCTGCCGTGCGAGTTGAAGGTGCGCTCCTGCCAGCTAAGACCAAGGACAGCATTAAACCGATGGTTGTCAACTACTTTATCGTATGTTAGATAGGTTTCTTCCTGCCAGTAAAGCGACTCAACATTTGAGATAGAGGCGCTTCCGTTCGGGAATGAGATGTTTCTCAAATCGGTAGGAGAGTAGTTGGCATCTTTGCTGTGTTGATTGTCGAATCCGAGTTGGGTTTTAAGGTCTAACCCTTCGGCGAGGTGGAAAGTAAGTGCTGCATTTCCGAAAATCTGAGTCCTGAAACGATTGCGCTCTTGGGTTGTCAATACGTGCACAGGGTTGGCCATGCCTTCGTTACCATATCCAGGAGCATCGGCATTGTAGCTCCAACGTCCATCAGGGAATTTAACTGGTAAAATAGGAATCATTTCAATCATGGACCTTCTTGGCATCTGATGACCACCTGTTTCTTCGGCTTCGTTGCCCCAAACTTTGTTCACCATTATGTTCATTCCAACCGATAGCCAATCTTTAACCTTGGAGTCGAATGTCATTTTGGTGTTAGCCCTTTTCAGGTATGAATTGAGCATAAGTCCCTGCATATCGCTATAGTTAATAAAGAATCCCGACGATGAGTTCTTGCCTCCTTGCTGAATGCTCAGCTGATGTGAATTGGAGTAGGCAGTACGGGTTGATTCGTCCTGCCAGTCGGTGTCGTACAAAGGACGGCCACTTGCGTCGAAAAGTTCGCGATTGCTGCGGTCAAGTACCGGGGCGACCGGATAGCGGGTGGGATTGTATTTAGCGGCATTGGCTGTTCCAATTTCCATAACCTGCATATACTCTTCAGCATTCAGAAGTTCCATTTTTCGGGCCATAGTGCCTACACTGGCAAACCCGTTGTAAGAAACGATAACGCCCTCTTTGTCGTATCCCCTTTTTGTGGTAACCAAGATTACACCGTTGGCTCCACGTGCACCGTAAATGGCTGTTGCCGAAGCATCTTTTAATACTTCAATTCTTTCGATGTCGTTGGGGTTAACCAGCTGGAAATTTTCCATTACCACGCCGTCTACCACATACAATGGGTTCGAAGTAGTATTGATGGTACCTATGCCCCTGATGATTACCCTTGGCGTACCGGTTGGTGATCCTGAGTTGTTGAAAATGTTTACACCGGCAGCTTTACCCCTTAGGCCCTGTAGAGCGTTGAAGCTGGGTGATTTTAAAATGTCATCTGAAGTTGCCACCGAAATGGAACCGGTAAGGTCCGATTTGCGCTGCACACCGTATCCAACGGCTACAACCTCTTCCAGACCGATGGTTTCATCTTCGAGGCTGATGTTAATGGTGGTTTGGTTGCCTACAACAACCTCCTGTGTCCTCATTCCTACGAAAGAGAATACAAGTGTGGCATTGGCCGGCAGATTGCCGATGTTGTAGTTACCACTCATATCGGTAATGGTGCCCATAGAGGTGCCCTTCACCAACACAGTAACACCGGGTAAAGCAAGTCCTGCCCGGTCGGTAATCCTTCCCGAAACACTTCTCTGCTGCTGACTGGCCGATGATGCCGCAGGAAGTTCGCGGCTCGAAAGAACAATCTGACGGTCGATGATGTTGTACGCTACGTTGTTATGAGCAAAGAGCTGATCGAGCACCTGATTAATGTTTAGATCGCTGCCAGAGATATCCACCAGGCGGTCAACATCAACCAGTTTGCTGTTGTACAAAAAGAAAAATTCAGAGTTCTCTTCAATCTGATGCAGTACATCTTTGACCGATTGACCTCTTGAATCGAGATTCAACTTCGCATTCTGGGCATATGCCTCGATTGCATAAGTTTGAAAAACTCCAATTAGTAATGCAAGTAATGTTAGTTTCATAGTTCTAAAGACTTTTGATTTCCAGATGCTCAGCGCGCCCGGAAGGATCTTACATTGAAATTTTTTCATACATTTGATTGGTTTTAAATTTTTTTATAAAATCATTGGTACACCTCTGTTTTAAGCGAGGGTATCGGAAGAATCGGAAGGAGGATGGGCCAACATTCTCCTTTCTTTTTTACAAAAATTCTTTTTAGGAATTAAAGCATAGGCATACGTTTTTTTGTAGTTGATATATTTTAAAAATTGATTGAGTCGCTAGTTACGTTTGCGTAGTATTATCCTCTTCTGTGTGAATACATCAAAGGCTTGTTTTTCTCGCGGAACTACCGTATAACGAAGCGGTGCCGAAAGGGTAAGCAGTTCAAGAATCTGATCGATCGACTCATCCTCAAAGGTGGCGGTGTAAATGTATTCTCTGATAGCAGGATTGTCGATCTCAATCGATACGTTGAACCAACGGTTGAGCTTCCGCACCACTTCATCCATCGCATCGTCTTTAAACATCAACCTGCCACCAATCCACGCGACATGTTTCTCGGTTTCGACCGACGAAATGGCAATTGAGTTGTCATGGTAACAGTATAAGGCATGCTCGCCTGGCTTCATTTCAGAAAGCTTTTGTGGTGTTTGCATATTGCCGCTGGCAAGTTCAATTTTTCCTGATTGTAGAACAACTTCAGAACGCCCTTCGTGTTGGTAACTGATGATGTTAAACCGGGTTCCAAGGGCCCTAACGTGAAGCTTGCCAAAGGAGACTACAAATGGCCTTTCTGGATTGGTTTTTACATCAAAAAAGGCTTCGCCCGACAACTCAATATGTCGTAAATCTCCAGTAAATTCAGATGGATAGGTGATGGTCGAGGAGGAGTTTAACCAAACCCGACTGCTGTCGGGTAAATAGAAATGAGCCTTCACTCCCGGAGGCGTCGAATAGGTATGCAGTGTTGGCTCCTCTATGGCTTTGTGTTCTCTATCCGATTTAAAGTAGAGCCAAACCGATGCCAAAATTATAGGTACCATTATTACTGCAGCAGCCCTTTGCCAGATCATCAGGAAACTTGTAGGTGACCACAGACTAATCTTGCGGTGCACCCTACGCAGAGCCTTACCTGTGTCGAACCGTTGCATTTCGTCGAGCAGCTTGAGAGCCCTCCAGACTTTCTCTGCTTGTTCGAAGGTTATTTGGTTGTCGCTGCTCTGGTTTTTCCACAATTCTACCTCCCCAACTTCTTCGTTGGTGAGCGTTTGCTGGAAATATCCGGGCAGCAACGATTCTATATCTCTGTTCATTCTCTAATTTTCCGATCTTTTGGTAATAAGACGACAACCTCTAACAAAACACATATATCCAAACAAAAAATATTTTTGAAATTTTGGCATTGGATCCACCTTCTTTTCCCTTTTGCACGGATACATTTTTTTGATCTGACTCTATTTCGTACAAAAAAACATTTTCTCAAATGTTGGATGCTTTGAGATTTTGTCGTTTGCAAAAAAAAAAGGATCATTTGATGGTTCGGCTAATCCATGATCGATTGGCGACAGGTTGGTTGTAAAGGTTCAATGCAGAAGAACATAGCAACCTGCTAAAGCATCATGGAAAGATATTGAGCCAGGTCGGTACGCAGAGATTTAAGGGCATTGCTTATTTGCAGCTCAATTGTTCGTTTCGACAAGCCAAGACGGTCGGCGATTTGCTGATTGTTTGCACCCCCAACTCTGCTGAGCGTGAAGATTTCCCGGGTTCTGGGCGGGAGCTTTGCAAGCGCTTGATCGATAACCGATTGGAGTTCGGTTTCACTAAATTCCCAAAGGTCCTCTGGTAGTACATCTGAATGCGGCTGGATGCTGCCCAATGCATATCCCTGCTTAACCTTTTCGTGCTTTAAGAAGTCGAGGGCACTGTTTTTAACACAGGTGAACAGATATGACTTCAGGGATACGTCAATTGATAAGTCCGGAGCATTGTTCCAAAGCTTGACAAAGAGATCCTGAACGATATCTTCCGCTGCCTGCGGGTTGTTGATATAACGGTTTACAAATGCACACAATCCGGAATAGTAATAGCCAAAAATAAGGTTGAATGTGCCTTTATCTCTGTTTTTTACCCCGTTAATTAAAAAATTCTCCTTCAATTGGCTTCAGATTGTGCGTAATCGGAGCAAATATAATGCAACAGCTGTTTACAATTCATGACGAATATAGGTAAAAATTGTTGGGCAATGATTACACATATTGCATAACAATATGTTAATTAAAGGTTTTGCGTAAAATCACCCTCGTAATAAGACATAATTACTTGGTTGAATTTCGCTTCTGCAATTGGATGCTTCCAACATTCTTTCTCTGTAAAATTAGACACTGATAGCCTGTTGAGTCATCAATTTCGGTTGGCGCATTTTGCCGACTGCAACGCTCAACCTATGCTTCCCAAGGAGGGTAGGCCTTAGGGGTGACCATTATGGGCAGAGACCTAATACAGCCCAACATCGGCATGCACTGTGGGTATTTCTGTTTCCGTATAGGGCGGTTATTAAAAGCTCTTGGATTTACGGATACTGGAAAGACGGGGGAGCCGATTCAGCAGCAGATCCCCACAACCGGTTGGGTTTTGCACCCATTGCGAGTTCCAGTTTTCCTCCATCAGTAAGGTCTGTATGGCTAAACCACGGTTGGTTCCAAGGCACGCCGTTCAGGGTGGCCGATTGAATGTACTTATGGTCGGGGGCGGCATTGTGGGCTACAACTTCGAAGTAACGACCGGGAGCCACCTCTATTTTAGATCTTTCGAAAACCGGACTGCCAATGTTGTAGATCGGTAATCCGGGCGTAACCGGATAGAAGCCAAGCTGCGAAAAGACGACGAAAGCCGACATCCCTCCGCCATCTTCATCGCCAGGAACTCCCATGAGGTCGTTGCGAAACCATTGATCGAGCAACGTTCTAATGCGTTTCTGGCTCTTCCAGGGTTGTTGTGCATAGTTGTACAAATAGGGGATGTGCAACGAGGGTTCGTTTGCCATCGAGAACATACCAACATTGCCGGTATGATCGGGGAGCTGCGCATAAAAGGTAAATTTTTGCCTCCCCATAGGGGTCCGGTACATACGGTCGAGTTCGCCTGCGAAGGCTTCAGCACCTCCCATTAAACCCACCAAATCGCCAACATTGTGCGGCACGTCCCACCGATAGATCCACGCGTTGTTTTCGGAATAGAACTGACGGGCACCCTGCCCTCCTGAGTAAATGTAATCGAAAGGCATAATCCACTCACCCCGACTGTCTTTGGGGTGGAAAAAATGGGTTTCGGGATGGAACAGTATCCGGTAGTTCCACGAGCGTTCTAGAAAATGCGCTGCTTCATCCGATTTGCCTAGAATTTCGGCAATGCGTCCCAAACACCATTCGTCGTAAACTGTGCCAAGGGTGACTGCAACCGGCTGTCGACGTTCAAATCCATGCACCTCAGGAATGGTTTCGGGTTCGCCCTCATTCAAAGCAGGAATGTAACCATGCTCTTTGTAGAAATCGTCGAGTTCTCCGGCGGGCATTCCCGACCATGGAGCAAGGGTCTTTTCCGTAATGGCAAGTTTGGCAGCAAGATAGGCCTGTTCGAGGTCAAAGCCTCTAACACCCTTTGTCCATGCATCGAGTACCATGGCAACGCCGTGGTTTGAATTCATCTTTCGACCATCGCCGGTCACTTCAGGAAAGGTTGGCATCCAAAAATGCTCCATCTGGTCAGCCATC
Source organism: uncultured Prolixibacteraceae bacterium (assembly GCA_964349885.1). Classification (GTDB taxonomy): domain Bacteria; phylum Bacteroidota; class Bacteroidia; order Bacteroidales; family Prolixibacteraceae; genus UBA1413. The sequence continues at coordinate 7,303 of CAYGIQ010000101.1, forward strand.
CTAAGGTAGGAGTGTATTATATGTTCCTCGAGCTCTGGGTCTGTGATGAGCTTAAGTGGATGGGTAGCCCGGTAGGTATCCCAGATCCAGTCGTCGGTATAATGTGGAATTCCTTCATCGTTGTGCACCTGTCCGTCGAATGCACTAAAGTATTGGCCATCTTCCGAAATGTTGACCGGTCGTTCGTAGGTTCTGTAAAGCGATGTATAAAATACCGTGCGATCTTGCACTCTGCCTCCTTCTACTGCGATTTTACCCAATGCATCGTTCCATATTCGGCGACCCTGTGCTTCAAGAGCCTCCCGGTCGAAACCTGTAATTTCTCTCATCAGGTTTTTGGCAGCCTGTTCCTCACTGATGAAAGAGACTCCATACTTTAGGTGCACGCTTTGGGCATCGAAATGCAACGCGAGGGCGGCATTCCGACCACTGTTAACAACCTTTCCAGGCGTGATTTGCCCTGCATCGACTGCCGATACTGAAACAGGGGAGACATCAGGAACCAGATAGATAAATACGCGTGTGTTGTTGGCCAGCTCCTGATGGCCTTGAACGGCTCCTCCTTCGAACCGCAAAGCTCCATTACGGGTATTGATTACCACGTTCGACTCACCTTCCTTTTGAAAATCAAAGTGGTAAAGGGCCGACTGGTGCGATACGGCAAGGTTTACCTGAATGTCAGCCTCATCGAGAAATACCGACCAAGAGTAGGGTGTGTATCGTTCGAGATCGTAACTATAGTGCATCACTGGACGCAATGCATCGGCAGATCCCTGAAAAGGACTTAGCCCAAACGCAAAAGCTCCTCTGTGACTGGTCAGCAAAACCGGCAATCCGGGTATTACATCATCAGTAACATCGTTTCTTTCCGGATAGACCCTGAGTAGGCTGTTGGGAAGATGCACTGTGGGGTAGGTGGGTTTAAGCAGATGACTGATGCCTCCCATAAACGGATTGACATAGTCAACCGGCTCCATTTTGGTGCCTCCCTGAAATTTACAACCTAATAGAAGGATTGTGAAAATAACGATCCCAATTCGGCCAATAAGCTTTTGCATAATCTTTGATTAAAGGATTTGAAACTCCCTGTATGTATAGAAGTGTCTCGGATCAAAGATAAGGAATTAAGGGTTCATCTTGAACAGATTGAAGAGGTCCGACTTGCTGACTATTTTGAGTTTTTATAGATGGTATTGATATGAAATCTTACCGTTTCTATGGAGATGTTTTGCTGGGCTGCTATCATTTGATAGCTTAACCCTTCGAGGATTCCGTTCACAATATCGACTTCAAGCTTTTTTAGTTCACTTTACAACCCTCTATGCTTCTGGAAGAAATTGATGATTTTGCCTGCAATCCTTGGAGTCATATAGGCCTCGTCGTGGAACACGCAGGTAAAAACATCCATGAAATCGACCAGAAAGCTTTGCTTGTCGATGTAGCCCACCGCACCCAGTTGCATGCAACGCTTTATAAATGGTGTCGGTATTTTCTTTGATAGAATTGATAACTATGGCCGTATCGGATTGTATTTCAAGAATTTCAGGGATAGCCTCCAGCCCATTCATTCTAGGCATAACGATGTCGAGTACCATAATGTCGGCTTTTCTGCTCTCTCGAAGAAAACCGATCGGTTTGTTGATGAGGAACCCACAATGGTTGTCGTCGAACTGGTTGATAATGTCCCGCATCATTATCGCCAACTTTTCATCATCTTCGATCATCACGACGTGCTTCAAATGGAGGCTTGTTTCGGATAATCGAACAAATGATTAATTTTTGATCAAAAAGATTTTAAGCATGCGGTAATCCTTGCTGATGGGATGACGAATTGGAATCATCGTCGATTTGCCAGTCGACCACATAAGAATAGCTTTTAAGGTTAACAGGAGGGGGTGATTTGTACAAAAACCGGTGTACCTTTTTGTATCGTTCTGTTGATTTGCCCTGGGATGTATCCATTGGGTTAAATGGATTAATCAATGGACGCTCATTCTTTTCTGACTGTTTCATGGGGCTGCCTCCTATTATAGGTTCCTACCGAATACAACCTTTAAACGAAAAAATTTGAAAGAATGTTGCAGTCAAGTATGACCCGCCAACGGGTTGTTATAAATTTTTAACTTATTTAAAATGTGCGGTTTTTCGACATCGATGGTTGGGGCATGATTTCAAAAACAGAGGCAATCTTGAATTGGCATTTTCTGAACAAAACCATTGTGTATACAACCACAGTATACTCCATCAACTGATCAAATTTTATTATTTTTGCGGCAAGTAGAGCTTTCATTACTTTTCCTAAAGGCGGGAGTAGCTCAGTGGTAGAGCATCAGCTTCCCAAGCTGAGGGTCGCG
>CAYGIQ010000102.1:0-9574 GCA_964349885.1 uncultured Prolixibacteraceae bacterium
GTTGCCGCTCAATCTCCATGAAATCGGAGGTAGCCGATTTTTTTATTTTATTGCTCTTTACTGCACCTGCAACCCTAATGGCTCCTCCAAACAGTAGTAATTTTTCGGTTAAGGTGGTTTTTCCGGCATCTGGGTGGCTAACTATGGCGAAAGTACGCCGCCTTTCCAATTCTTCTTTAAAATTCATCGAGGTCTGGTAATAGAGGGCGCAAAAGTACAAAAATTCGGCACGATTTCGGTTATCCCTTCAACAAGTCGGAAATGATATTGGAGATATGTTTCCAGTACCGACGGTGAAATTGCACGCTCCTGCGACCTAGTATCTGATGCATGGTTTTAGGAGCATCGTGGGGAGCAAATTTTAAACTGTCGCGGTCTTCGTAAAGTGCCGGTACTTCAGGATGAAATTGTACTGCAAACACATTGGGGTATCGTTTGTGAGCGAAAGCTTCCACAATCTTTCCGTCGCCAGATAGCGCGGTAACTTCAAAACCCGCTCCCAGGTCTTTCATCGACTGATGGTGACTGCTGTAAATGCGTGGTGTTGAATTTTTACCAGTTTTTACCCTTTGACGAAAAAACGGATGATCGGTAAATTTTATGGAATGTAGGTTAATGGTCATAAGTTGCGGATCGTCCGATACCAACTGCCAGTAGTTTCGGTGAAGGTTATTGCGGTCGGTTTCAAGGGTCTCGGCAGCGTTGAACTTGTTGTAAATTTGAGCTGGAATATCCTGCCACAGTGAACCTCCGGCCGCCACATTCATGGTTTGCATTCCAAGACAAAATCCGGTTACCAAATAGTTGGGCCGATCCTCAAGGAAAGGCTTGAAATCCGGATTCCGGCTGCTGCCCATCAAGTGAAACCCCAGCGAAACCTCCAAAAGGTGCCTAGCCGGATCGGTAACATCCGAATAGAGATTCGCTTCGCCCTAAAGTTCTGGTTGTATATCGGGACCCCCAAAGAAAAACGTAGCCACCGAATTATTGAAAAGATCCCTGAATATTGGTGTGCAGTCATTTTCGTTGTAAACAGATTCGGCTGTAAGGCTTTCGCTGATGGGTTGCAAGGTCATCCAATCCAACTTTTGCTCCTTAATGAAAGTGGCACTCTGGGTGAAATCGTAAGTCTGTTGTGTGTGATAAATTCCTACAAATTGCACTTTTTCGAGATCGATCTTTAATATTTTTCTAGATGTGAGAAATTGTAGAATTTCAATGTTTCTGGCGGTTGGATTGGCTACAACTATGGTTTGAAGGTCTTTGCCGTTGCTGGCATAAAGGGCAGTAGTCTGAAGGACCGTGATTAGAATAACCATCGTTGCAGCATACATTTTGTTGGTACAATTCGAATATAAGTTCATGGGTGTCGGTAAAATAATGATTCGAATGTAACCAATTATTTCAATCGATGGTGACGTTATTTAAACCATATCTTGCGATTCGAAAATGACCTAATTCACCCCTCCCTTATATAAAGGATTAAGGACCAATTAGTGGGTTGTTATACCAGGAAATAAACAATTTATGGTCGGCGTGCCTGCTGATAGATCGCAGGGGTAAAACTGCGCAGTAATTTTGTTAATTTTGGCCTTAAAATAACCTACTGACCGATATGTCGATTCAAATCTTTTTCCTGCAGCTCCGGGGTAAAATTAAACGCACAGAGGTGGTAGAGTCGGAGCGAACGTCTCTGCAAAACCAATATTCTGCCTATCGCGCTGCGCTGATTGCTCCGCAATTGACTGAATTTCGCGAACTCGAACTTTGGGTGCATTCGGGTGCTCCTGTTGAATTGAAGCGTGCCTGCGATAATAGGGTTTTTAAGGGCAGCAATCTTCATCAGCAGGAGACTGAATTCCGAAAGCTGGAAAAAAGCAATGCCATCCGGAACTATTTGAAGTTGGAAAGCAGCCGCGATCTTAGGCGCTTCCTAGAGCTTAAAGATACTGATAAGATCAATGCTTATTATACCTTACAGGATTATGCATTACACGGCGAATACGCACGGGAAAAACGTGAAATTGAGTTGCAGAAGTTCTCTGGCTCACCCGAGGAACAGCATCTAATGGAACTCAAAACATTGCGGAAGGACAAAGCGTTTTCCGACTATCTCGCACTGCACGAGTCGGAGAGGCTGCTGAAGCATATGGCTTTGACAAATTCCCAAATGTTGCAGCAATATGTTACCCTGCAGCACATGCCAGAAAAGGATGCTTCTGCCTTAGAGTCGCTTGAACAGTTGAAGAAGAATAGTGATATCAAAGCCTATTTCGACATCGAAAACAGTATCGAGCTTCGCCATTATCGGGAAGTCGCCGGAAGCCACAAGCCCAAACGGTATCAAGAGTTGCTGGATCTTACCGACTCATCCGAATTCAAAAAGCGGGTAGCTTGGTTGCAGGACAAAAACAAGCTAAGGCATAGCGCTGCACGCAAAAAGTTTAAACAATACAAAACTTTGCAGGCAGACCCCGACATTAAATTTTATTTAAAGTTTGAGAAGTCTAAGCTCTACATCAATTACCTCGACACCAAGGACTCCTTCAATTTAAAGCGGTATCTCGAACTCAAATCCATTATCTCCTCTTCCGACTTTTTAAAAGAAAAGTCGGATCTGCTTGATAAAAACAAATGGGAAGCTTCAGACGCGTATGCAAGGTTGAAACGATACGAACAACTTAAAAAAAGCCCGGAGGTAGCGTTGGTTTTAAAGGCCGACGCTACCAATATGTTCTACGATTTTCTGAAATGGAATGAGCGGTTTTACGACAATTTTGATTTGCCTAAGCTCGATAGCTCAAAATGGACGTCAAATCAAAAATGGGCACAACAAATGACCGGCATCCATTTCTCACAGCCTGGTGATTTGCATGCTTATTCGGGTGGTGCCAATACACTCATAGAAAATCACAAACTTCTGGTTCAGGTCAAGGGGGGCCGGTTTCACTCCTACAGCTGGAATCCTAATGCCGGACTTGTACCCACTGAATTCAAATACAGTTCCGATACACTATCAACCTACGAAGGATTTCGTCAGGAGGGTGGGTTGTTTGAAGCCAAAATCTTTTTCCAACCAGTAAAGGAGATTGCTCAAGTCTGTTATTTGGCAGGTGAATTACCCACTCCACGCATTCACCTGCTCGAGATGGGGCCAAGAAATAGAATGGGTGTAGTTCTTGATTCCGCTTCGGGAGATACCCTTTTTGAAGGAATCGACCTAGGCCATTTGAAACGCAACCGATGGTATATTTTCGCGCTTAATTGGGAGAAGGATCAACTCCATTTCTTGATCAACGGTGTGGAGGTTTTTTGTACCTCTACCACACAACTTATTGGCGGCGCACATATAAACCTAGTAAGTCTTGTGGTTTCCGACATTCCGGCGTCGCAACTGCCGGTAAATTTTCGCGTAGATTGGATTCGGGGATCGCAGCAGCGACAATAGCTGGTTTTGATCGTTTAATCTAAAAGCTACCGCGCTGTATCCATACAGAGAAGTATGTTGGACGTGGGCGTGTAGTAGTTGATTTTCAAACAATAGAAGTGTTAAAATCCCCTCTTGTTAAATAATATATACCCGAAATTGAGGGTTACATACCATTGGGTATTGGTTTTGTCGTAATAGTTTACGGTTAAGCTGGCTGGTCCCAAGCCTGTTTCATACACAAGTGCTGCCATACCCTGCCAGTACAACCCTGTAAAAATTTTATCGCTTTTAGCCGTCCGGTTGTCTGGCAATCTAAAGGCTTCATAAATCGGAGCGAAGGCATAGGCCTCGAGCCTGGTATGCAGGGAGTTGTTGATGTGGTAAATGCCCTTTAAACCACCTGCTATAAAATTGTTGGCATGAAAGTTACTCACGTACATCGCTTTGCTGTGCGGGGTAGGATTGAACCCGGGAGCAGTGAGCTGTGATACAGTGTGGTTGGTAAAAAACTTTTTGTTGCTAAAAGCAGCTTCAATATGGTGCCCAATGGTAAATGAGCGTCTCGCCAACCAGTATCGGTCTGATACCAGATTGAATAGCAAATAGCTGTGGTTGTGGCGTGAGCTTATCTGTGAGTTGGACATACCGGGGAGGTAGCGTTCTCTGCCAACAATATATCGGAGCCCTACCTTTCGGTAGATTCCTTCTGTGGCATATTGCCTAGCGTTATGTGAGTTGCGTTCGTACTCGATGTGCGAAACGGCAGCATTAAAATCGGTGCGATCAACTGCTTCTCCGGCGGCAAACCGTTCTGCCTGATAATACTCATCGCGTGAGCCGGCCCATGCCAAACCAGCTGTAAGTTTTTCATGAAGACCCAGAGGTAAGCCGATTTCATTTCGGAAGTTGCTTTCATTCTGAATGATAAAAGGGGGTGCAACATCTTCGAAAAATAGTTCGTTGCTCGAAACAAAATAATCCCACCGGTTGTAGGTAAGGTACGACGCCAAATGAAACTGTAACTCTGATGGAAAATCTACCCTGCCGCCTAATTTAAACGAACTGTAAAACCGTCCAAAATAGAGATTGGAACTGATGGTATAGGATCTGTTGTTGAACATTCGGTAGTCGAAACTCACGAATCCTAGGTTGATGGGCTTTGTAGATACATTTCCGCCCACGGTAATTTCAGCACTCTTTTCGGGTTCGACTATGAGATGGACATCAAAGTAACCCGATTCGCTGTTGTACATGGCAACCGGACGGATCGATTTGATCTGCTCGTCGGCAATAAGTTTAAAATATTCCTGTTTAAAGGCATCGATGGTAAAAATACTCTTGTTGCGGCGGATTGAATTGATAATGAAGCGTTGCTGAAGCGGGTCGGCTACGCCCTCGAGTTGTATATTTTGAAACAACAAGGCCGGTTTTTGATTGTTGAAAACTTCGCGTCTAAGCATAAGCTCCTCCTGGGTTACCCGTCGCTCTATCCTGCGGCGCATTTCGGCGATGACCGGGTAGGTGGAGGCAGCACCTTGTTCAACAATATAGTCGAGTTTCTGAAAGTCGAGAATGCCTACATTCGATAGCTGGGTTTCAATCAATATTCCAAGTTCGGCCGGAATCTCATAATTGGTAGGCCTTTGGATCATATTGGTAATTTGCCTGATGATATCATCATCTTCAGCGAACTGTGGATCGTCGGCAACCTTGTGCCCAATGATAATATCGGGTTGAAATGTTTCTACCATTACATCGGTAGGGAAGTTGTTCACAATGCCCCCATCGAACAGCAGCTTTCCATTGATGGAGATGGGGCGAAAGACAAAGGGGAAAGTCATTGAGGCTCTGATTGCCTCCCCGAGATCGCCTTCGCCCAGAATCACAGCCGTATTGGTAAACACCTCTGTGGCTACACACCTGAATGGCACAAACAGATTGTCGAAATTGCTCCCGGAAATGGCATTGGTAGTTGCCATCATCTCCATAAAAGCAAAGTCCATCTGCCATTGGGGCACAATGTTGGTAGGTGGCAATATTTTAAGGCGATCTTCCCTTCGCTCCATTTTTAGTTTAATCCACTGAGGATTCTCCTCTGGCTGCTTGAAGAAATAACGAAACTCTTTCTGGATGATACCGGTCGACCAAAAATAGAAGTCGTCCGACCTAAAGAGCTCCTCCATTTCGTCGGTAGTATAACCTGCAGCGTAGAGTCCGCCAATAATCGCCCCCATGGAGGTTCCGGTAATGTAATCGATGGGAATGTTATTGGCCTCCAGTACTTTAATTACGCCAATGTGGGCTAGCCCTTTTGCTCCGCCACCGCTAAGTACAAGGCCAACCTTTTGCGCAAAAAGAGTTTGAAGGGGCAGTAGTGAAAGCAGTAAAAACACTATCTTCTTCATACAGAAAGCAAGAATTTTCTATTCTGAAAACGTTGCAAAGGATTTTTCCGAGTCAGAGCGCATCAAGAAATTCAGTTTTTCAAGACATTGATACCTTTCCAAAAACTTCAGTAAAGGTAGCCAAAACAAAAGAAAAGGGACAGATTCGGCCTCCGAATCTGTCCCTTTTTAACATTGATGCAAATTGTTACAGTTTGATTTTCCCCGAAGTCTTGCCTCCTTTCTGGGAACTGTATTCAATTGTAAGCTCTCCTTTTCCTTCTACGATAAATTCAAACTCCTCTTTGCTGAATCCCGAAATGGTAAGAAACTGAATTTCCGGACGGTGCTCCTTGTAAGCCACTTTGTTGAACAACAAGTTGGTTATGCGACCCGATGCAATTACCTTGGCTCCTTTTACGGTTAGCTGGTCGCGTGGATGGAGTTTTGTATTTACTGCCTGGGCTGTCATGGTAGGCATTGCCTTGTTGTTGTGAAGCCTTACTCTAACACGATGGAGATTTTTTCCTATCTCTTTTACGTCGAAGACTTCCAGATTCACTTCAGGGGTGTTTTCGGCCGCCAGCAGGATTACGGCCGCGTTCCGATGCACCAGTTCTGGCAGCATGAAGGGCAACGACAGCCGGGTAGTCATTTTTAGCCAGCCTCCGATTTCAATCTCACCAAACTGTGGATGGTTAAAAGGAGTCCATGGTTTGTACATCTCTCCAAGCCCCAGGAAATCGTTGAATTTCATGCGCTCACGGCTCGCCTCGTCGCGGTCTGCGGTGGGTTTGGTGATGTCTTTTCTAAAGGTCTCCTGGCTCACCATGAAGAGTTCTCCAATGAAGGAGTATGCCCCAAGCAGGTTGTACGTAAATTCGCCAAAGTCGCCAAAGGTAGGATACAGCTGCCACGAAGGCATGTAGCGGTAGCCGGGCGTCATCTTCTCGGCATGCTCTCCTAGGTAATCATACAACGACAAATCTTTTGGATCGAGTGTCTCGTCTTGGCTGGCAGGACCTCTTAACCACATCCCGCCCGTATTGTGAAATGCAAACACCATAATGATGTTGGGGCGTTCAAGCATCCACTCTGAAAGTGCTTTTAACCCTACCCCCGAAAACGGATAATAACCAGCTCCCCGCTCAACATAGCGTGGATACCACCGGTAACCCCAGTTTCGGTTGGGATCAACATAACCCTCCACATCTTCGTTCACGCGTCCATCGCCATCGTTATCAATGCCTTCGCTGCCGAGTAGGGTCCATTCTCCCTTCTCTCCGGGTTCAACCCTTACCATCAGCCTTGGCTCCTGAGGGTCTGTCTTCCATTGCCCAAAGGGATCCCTGATGCGCATCTGGGTGATGCTTCCATCGCCATCGAGGTCATCATAAAGATCTTCATCCACCAGACCATCGCGATCGTCATCTTTGGGCAGCCTGATGGTTCTGTTGGAACTTGGGGTATTGGCATCCAGAAAAAAACGTGCTCTTCCATCAACGTTCACCACTGGAATGATATAGTGCACATTTTTATCTACAGCCTTCGTAATTCTTTCGTTTTCGCCATATTTTGTAAGCAGCATGTTGGCATAGTAGAGACACACTTCACCGGCCTGAAGTTCATTGCCGTGAATGTTTCCATCGACATACACCCCGGGTTTCTCGAGTTCAGGACCCGTGGCAGGGTTGTGTATGGTTAATGCATAGATATCGCGGCCCTCTTCACTCTTACCCACCGATTCGAATTTGGTGAGTTTCGGGTAGGCTTTGTGCAGCGCTTCCATGGCCTGATTCATCTCCTCGTAAGTGTAGTAAAAATCGAAACGGAGTGGCACGGCAATCTTGCCCGGATGGTTTCCGGCAACTGTGAGCGACATAAAAAGCAGCATCAGTAGCAGGGAATGTGTATTGAAATATTTTTTGGTCATTTCTTTAAATTTTGTGGTGCGACAATGGTGAATCAATTCTATAACGGAATCTGTTTGGTTTGATTCTTAATGGCTGGTCCGGTGAGGGATACTTTGATGTTGGCCGCTTTACCTGTTTTTACCAAATAGGTTTGCTTGTGGATTTGGTTGCTCCCAATATGATTGATGGGAGTGCGTTTTTGTCCTTCAAGAATCTCCATCTCGTTGCCCTCCAAAATCAGAACCAATGGCACCGGATGTTCGTTGCGCTGTCCCATAGATGTTGGATAGGGCAATGATCCTTTGTTGTCGATAAACAGCTCGACTTTGTATATTCCGCCACCCAGCGCAGTTACTTTCTCTTCGGCCAGCAAAATATTGGGCAACATTTTCGGCAAGGCTGCAATAAATGGGAGCTGTCCTTTCAGTAGGTCATCAATTGCATCGGCTGGCGGAGTGTTGCTGGCAAATGGAATAAACCCGCCAATTTCAACATCGCCCAGTTGGGGATGGCTGAAGGGTTGCCAGTTGGCAAAACCCTGCTTCCCAGATGTGTCGAAATAGTTGAGCCACTGTTTCTCTTGCGATACAGCCGAGGGGGAAGCGGTTGCCTGCCGAGCGTTTGCACCCTGAGCATTGCCCGATCCACGCGAAGTCGAGGTGTCGGCTGCAGCGTCTGGTTCCCATAGGCTTAGGGCAATGGATGGTACCCCCAAATGAAAATAGCTCCATAGCTCGAACGATCCGCTGCGTGGCTTTTCCGGTGCCATTCGACTGGTCGGTAGTTTATTGGCCGCAAGGTGCTCTTTATAGCTTTTGGCAAGCGTTTGATAAAAAATCAAATCATTTTTTCTAAAATTTTTTTCGGGTCCAAGGTTTAGCTGACTCAATACTGTATTTTCATTAACAGCCCAATCCGGAAACCTACTCGCCATCAGGTCAAGCAGACCCTGCATTGTTTGTGGCTGATTGCTGGTAATACCTAGCTGTCGGGCAAGCCGTTCAGGCACCCTTATCCGGTTGGGATCAAAATCACTTCGGCCCTCCTGCGGCACATCTAAAAGGAAGTTGGAGCCACCCAGCGTTATGCTCATGGCAATTTCGGGATGTTCATAGATAAATTTCATTATCCCAAAGGTCTCCGGCGCATAACCCGGCCACAAACCGGCTTCTTTATTAAAATGTTGAAAGTCGTGTGGAAAATTAATCCCCGGATTTACCCCTCCGGGTTCATCTTCGTTGAAAAGACCATCGCCATCGTTGTCGATGCCTTCGGTGTATAGTTTGTAGATGCCCCTGTCTCCTTTTACCGGATCGGCTTTTACCAGCAGGCGGGCGTCTTCGTCAGAAATTCGGTATAGCCCTTCGGGCGATGCCTTGCGCATCATCGTAATGAAACCATCCCCATTCAGATCTTCATATCCGTCTTCGTTGGTTTGGTCGTCAACGTCAAGATTGACGTGCATTCGGTTTAAAGTGCTGCGGTAGCGGGGAGTGCTAAAAAAATTAGCTGCTGCATCCGGATTTCCTACAGGCAGAATAAACCATTTGACATTCGAACGATACGCTGCCGAGTCGATCAGAAACTGTGCAAGCCACATTGCGCCTTCGGTGGCCAAAGGGTGGGTGCCGTCGAGATTTGCTCCCACAAATACGGCGGGACCATCGGTTTGCTGCCGTCCGATTTCTATAACATTTAGCGTTACGCCCCCCGGTGAAACCGCAATGGGGTGCAATGTTACCAATTGCGGATTGCTTAGTTGAAAATTGGTCAATTGCGACTGCACTTCTGCCGGCGTATGGTATTTGTTGAATGCCGGTTTCGACTGTGCCACAGCACTTCCAATA
>CAYGIQ010000103.1:0-9564 GCA_964349885.1 uncultured Prolixibacteraceae bacterium
ACCCCAGGGCAAGGGAAAATTGAGCAAACGGGATGGGGACAAAATGGGCTTTCCGGTATTTCCGCTCCAATGGAAGGATCCTGAAACCGGCGATGTGTCTCGCGGATACCGAGAAGATGGCTATTTCCCGGAAGCATTTCTGAACATTTTGGCCTTGCTGGGTTGGAACCCAGGCAACGACCAGGAGATCTTTGGACTGGAATCGTTGGTACAAATTTTTGAACTCGACAGAGTGGTCAAATCGGGTTCGCGCTTCGATCCTGAGAAAGCGCGTTGGTTCAATCGTACCTATCTGCAACAAAAACCTGTTTCTGAACTGGCACTGCTCCTGCAACCCCTCCTTGATGCAAAGGGAGTGAACCCTGCCATTGCGCAAATCGAAGCGGTTGTAGAAGAGGTTAAAGACCGGTGTGATTTTGTATCAGAATTTTGGGACCATGGGTCTTACTTCTTTCAGGCACCCTCGCAATACGACGAAAAAACAGTGACCAAACGCTGGACGGCTCAAACGGCTGGTGAGATGAATGCTATTGCCGAACTTTTCTCCAACCTTGATACTTGGGAGGCTCCGGCCATAAAAACAGCCTTCTCCGAATTTATGAATGAGAAAGGCTGGAATTTTGGAGCAGTGATGAACCCCCTTCGGCTCTGTTTGGTGGGGGGCAACATTGGCCCCGATCTGTTTCGTATTTGTGAACTTTTGGGCAGGGGGGAGACAATTGGCCGAATCAACAATGCCATAGACAAACTTGGATGAATCAGGAAGGAGACGAAAGGTTAGAGGCTCTCATGCACAACGACGAAGAGCATAAGATATGGGTGCAGGGAGCGCGGGTGCACAATCTCCAGAACATCGATGTTGAAATTCCGCGCGACCAGCTTACGGTAATTACCGGTTTGAGTGGAAGTGGCAAGTCGTCGCTTGCTTTTGATACCATATATGCCGAGGGGCAACGGAGGTATATTGAGACCTTTTCGGCCTATGCCCGTTCTTTTCTAGGAAACATGGAGCGACCTGATGTGGATAAAATAACGGGGTTGAGCCCGGTAATCTCCATTGAGCAGAAGGTAACCAGCCGTAATCCGCGATCAACAGTGGGCACCGTAACCGAGATATATGACTTCCTCCGGCTTCTATATGCCCGTGCTGCCGAAGCGTTTTCTTACAACACCGGCGAGAAAATGGTCAAATATTCCGACGAGAAAATTCTGCAGCTCATTCGGGAGAAATTTTCGGGCAGCCGGATCCATGTCCTTGCCCCACAAGTTAAGGGCAGAAAGGGTCATTATCGCGAACTTTTCGAACAAATGCGGCGCAAAGGGTATCTCTATGCCCGGGTAGATGGTGAGGTTAAGGAGCTTACACACGGATTCAAGGTGGATAGGTACAAGATCCATTTTATCGAGATGGTGATAGATAAGCTGGTGGTGGATGATGCGTCGGATAAACGACTTAGAGAGAGTGTGCAGTCGGCCATGGTTCAGGGGCAGGGAATTATAATGATTCTGAATGCCGATACCGGCGAAGCTAGGTACTACAGCCGCCTACTGATGTGTCCGAGCACCGGTATTTCCTACAATGAGCCTGCCCCGCACAACTTTTCCTTCAACTCACCGCAGGGTGCTTGCCCCAAATGCAATGGGCTCGGAAGGATTGCCGAAATCGATATGGTTAAGGTGATCCCCGATCGGGATCTTTCACTTGCCAAAGGGGGGATTGCCCCTTTGGGGCTTCATAAAAATTCGCTTATATGGTGGCAGATCGAAGCTTTGGGCGAAAAATACGATTTTGACATCAATACCCCTATAAAGGCAGTGTCTGACGAAGGTCTCGATGCGCTGCTGTATGGATCGAACGAAAGAATTCAGCTCAAAAATACCCCTATGGGTACAAGTCTGAATTATATGATGACCTTCGAGGGAATCATCAAATATGTTGAAAGTCAGCGGGAAGATAATCCGGCAAAAAGGGCCCAAAAATGGGCAAACCAGTTTATAAGGACGATTGCGTGCCCAGAATGCGATGGAATGCGCTTGAAAAAGGAGTCGTTGTGGTTTAAAATAGATGGAAAGAACATTGCAGAAGTGGCACAACTCGACCTCAATGATCTCGGCAACTGGTTGTCGGGATTGGAAACGAGAATGAGCCATCGGCAGCAGCAAATAGCGCACGAGGTGCTTAAGGAGATTCGCGATCGGCTGCAATTTATGCTCAATGTTGGTTTGAATTATCTTGCACTCGATCGACCAGCCAGCAGTTTGTCGGGAGGCGAATCGCAGCGCATCCGGCTGGCCACGCAGATAGGCTCCCAGCTTGTAAATGTATTGTATATCCTCGATGAACCGAGTATTGGACTTCACCACCGCGACAATCTCCGGCTTATTGGAGCGCTCAAGCAACTGCGTGACACCGGTAACACGGTTATTGTGGTTGAGCACGACCGTGATATGATGCTCAATGCCGATTACCTCATCGACATGGGACCCTTTGCCGGCAGGCATGGCGGAGAAATTGTGGCCGCCGGAGTTCCTGCTTCGGTGTTGGCCAGCCATACTTTAACTGCCGATTACCTGACGGGCCGCAAAAAGATTGAAATTCCCGAAGTCCGCCGTGAGGGCAATGGGAATTGGTTGAGACTTCTGGGTTGTACCGGTCATAATTTAAAAGGAGTAAACCTTGAAATTCCTTTGGGAAGAATGGTTTGCGTTACGGGGGTTTCGGGTAGTGGAAAATCTACGCTCATCAACGAAACGCTGCAGCCTTTGCTGAGTCAGCATTTCTATAATTCGGTCGACGATCCGCTCCCCTTCGAAAAAGTTGAGGGACTGGAACATGTTGATAAGGTAGTGGAGGTTGATCAGTCGCCGATTGGCCGCACCCCTCGTTCCAATCCGGTTACCTATACCGGTGTTTTCTCAGATATACGCAACCTGTTTGTCCAGCTTCCCGAGTCGAAGGTGAGGGGATACCAGCCCGGCAGATTTTCGTTCAATGTGAAAGGCGGTCGTTGCGAGGCATGTCAGGGCGGTGGTATGAAGGTAATCGAAATGAACTTCCTTCCAGATGTTTATGTGCATTGCGACAGCTGCCAGGGAAAACGGTACAACAGGGAAACCCTTGAAGTAAGGTATAAAGGAAAGTCGATCTCCGATGTGCTCGATATGACCATTCATCAAGGGGTTGAGTTTTTTGAAGCCATTCCATCTATTACCCTTAAGCTTAAAACATTACAGGAGGTTGGCCTCGGTTACATCACCCTAGGGCAGAGTTCCACAACCCTGTCGGGAGGTGAATCGCAGCGGGTAAAGCTCTCGGCTGAGCTCTCGAAACGCGACACCGGAAAAACGATTTATATATTGGATGAACCTACCACCGGACTCCATTTCGAAGACATCAGGGTATTGTTGGAGGTAATCAATAAATTGGTGGATAAGGGCAATACAGTGATTGTTATTGAACACAATCTGGATGTGATTAAGGCTGCAGATTATATCATTGATCTTGGGCCGGAAGGGGGGCGTGATGGTGGACAAATTCTATGCAGTGGCACACCAGAAGAGATCGTTAGATTTGATGGATCCTATACAGCACAATTCTTGCGAGAGGAGTTTGTTCAAGCTGGTTCGCTATGAGATCCGGCAACTTTTGCCCTATCGATTTAGGGGTTCTAATACGATGTAACATTCGATTTGACCGAACCGAGCAGAATCACTACTTTTAACAAAATACAACAGTGGCAGCCCGATGGGTTGTGCTGAGCTAAATTGGAAAGTATGAAGTTAGTGGACATCCATTGCCGCAACAACGACAAAAAGGTAACCTATCCATTGGGCATCACCCTGCAAGAAATTGCCGATGATCAAAAGGTTACATTATCGACCGCTGTATGCGGAGCATTGGTAAACAACAAACTAAAAGAACTTTCCTTTCCGCTCGTAAAATCAAAAACCATTGAGTTTATTGACCTAACCCATCCTGATGGACGCAGGATGTACATAAGGTCGTTGCTGTTTGTATTCTATGCAGCGGTTCAGGAGCTCTTTCCTGAGTCGGATATGAGCATTGAGCATGGGATATCAAACGGCTATTATGCCGAACTTAAAAAATTAGGACGCCCGCTGACGGAGGCCGATATTTTTGCCATCAGGGAGTCCATGCAGGAGATTATTGCCCGAAATGACCCATTTGAGAAGCTGGGGTTGAATACTACCGATGCAGTTGAGATGTTGAGGGCCCAAGGGCTCACCAATAAGGCGATGTTGTTTGAGCAGCAGGGAACGCTCTACAGCTATTTATACAAAATGAACGGTCTTGTGAACTATTTTTACGGTCATCTGCTGCCTTCGACTGGCTACATTACCAACTTTGGACTGGAACTTTATTTCGAAGGGTTGTTGCTAAGGGTACCCCATCCGCAGGATTACAAAACCCTACAGGACTCCTTGCGACAGGAAAAGTTATTTAGCGTATATCAGGTGCATAAAGATTGGGCCGAAATTTTAAAAGTATCTACCATTGCCGAACTCAATCAGTATATAATCAATGGAAAATCGGGTGATATCATAAAAATTTCGGAAGCATTGCAAGAGAAAAGGATTGCCGAAATAGCCAATGCAATTAGCTCTCATCCCGGAAAGGTAAGGGTTGTTTTGGTGGCAGGCCCCTCTTCTTCGGGTAAAACCACTTTCAGCAAACGTCTGGGGGTTCAACTTGCAGTGAATGGTCTCTGGCCTTTCCAGATATCGCTCGACGACTATTTTGTCGACCGACTGCACACACCCGTCGATGAGAACGGGCAGTATGATTTTGAGGCGTTAAAGGCCATTGATATCGCCTTCTTTAATGCTCAGTTACGGGATCTGCTTTCGGGAAAGGCGGTTGAAATTCCAAAATTCAATTTCAAAAACGGTGAGCGCTACTTTGATGGCCATATTCTTCAACTCAGACCAGAAAATATTCTTATTGTAGAAGGCATTCATGGTTTGAATCCCGATTTACTGGAAGATATAGACAGTGTTTCCACATTCAAAATTTTTCTATCGGCCCTTACCCAGGTGTCGGTCGATGAACATACCCACATATCCACATCCGACAATCGTCTTATCCGGCGCATGATCAGAGACTCCAAATACAGGGGCTATTCGGCTACCGATACCATCCGTAGATGGCCACTGGTGCGCAAAGGCGAGGAACGAAACATTTTTCCCTATCAGGAGAATGCAGATGCAATGTTCAATTCAGCCACACTGTATGAACTTGCCGTTTTGAAAAAGTATGCCGAACCACTGCTACAGTCGGTGACCGAAAACTGCAGTGAGTATGCCGAATCGACACGGTTGCTGAAATTTCTATCCTATTTTAAACCTATGGACGACAGTGAGATTCCGCCCACATCGTTGCTGCGGGAATTTCTTGGAGGAAGCAGTTTTACCTATTAAGGAATTTTATCGGGTAGATAGAATGCCCTATGCATTCTTGCTTCCATCAATGGCTCGCCCTGATCTGTAATCGGTGGCTTTCTGTTTTCTCTTGTACAGCAGATTTTTAAGCAAACTGCTCCAGCAAAGTAATCCGCTTCTGAATGGGCGGATGGGTGGCAAAGACTGAACTAAGCGAGAAACCCTTATTGTCTGAAAGCTTCGGGTTTTCTATGAACATTTGCGCCACATCGCTATTTTCGACTGCTTCGATGCGCGGATCACCCGAGATTTTGCGTAAGGCACTTGCCAAAGCCCAAGGTTTACGGGTCATTTCGGATGCTCCGGCATCGGCCATATATTCCCTTGAGCGAGAGATACCAAAACGGAGAAGAATCGAAACAAGGTAGGCTATGCCTGCAAGTACCATAATGAGCAGAATAATAGGCGCACTGTTTTTGCTGTCGCGACTGCGACTGAATGCACTGAAGTGGAAACTCCGCATAGCCATGTTGGCGAGGAAAGCAAAAATACCTACGAAAATGATGGATATGATAAGCAATCTAACGTCCCTGTTGCGGATGTGCACCAATTCGTGGGCAATTACCCCTTCCAGTTCATCGTCGTTAAGCCGGTTGATAATCCCTCGGGAAAGGGATACGGTATAAGTCCGGTTGTTGATTCCACTGGCAAATGCATTCAGGGAGTCGTCTTCAATAACATTGACTTTAGGCATAGGCATGCCATTGGCAATACAGAGGTTTTCTACCAGGTTGTACACGCGTTTGTTCTCTTTTCTTGCGAGCGTTCTTGAGCCGGTTGCCGCGTTGATCATAGCCACATTGAAGTTCCATGCGATAAAAAACCAGATGACTGTAAAAGCCATAACCCAGGGGGCTGCCTTTAGGAATTCCTGCCAAGGGGTTGTATAGGTTTCTACGGTGGTGGCCAACATAAACAGATAGACCATAGCCAGCATAACTGAGGGGAATGCAATGAGCATTAATGCAGAATTTCGGTTGTTTTTGGATATCTGCTTTTGAATTCCAATGTATGCCATAACCTAAAATAATTTAATGGTTAACGTTTGTTGGTTGCGGGCGCAATGCGACCCTGTCCCGATGGTGATCTATCTCTTTGGTAACAGTGCCAATTGCGTATTCGACTTTGCGAAAAAATGTATTGTTTTATCCGGGAACCTTTTTCTAATCTTACAGGCCAAAAACCTTGAAATTGCATCCACGATTAACTGCATAGCACCCTATCAGAAATTCCGAAAGGCCTTTGAAGCAGCTATGTATGTCGGCATTATGCCCACTAAGCATCTTCCCCTTTTGGAGACTCCTATTGCAATCACGTGCCAATACTTTCCCATTGAAAGAGGATCCAACATTAAGGATCGTTTAACTTTAGGAGAAACTAACTTTTGGTGGTTTCAGAAGTTCGTCGCGCTCTCCTGCAAGGTCGAAAAGTACTTCGCGTTTAAACCCGAACGTATTGGCGATAACGTTGGCCGGGAATGTTTCGATGCTGGTGTTGTAGGCTGTAGTAGCAGCATTAAAGAATCGACGTGCTGCAGCAAGCTTGTTCTCGATGTCGCTCATCTCTTCCTGAAGCTGCATAAAATTTTGGTTTGCCTTCAGGTCGGGGTAGGCCTCCACTTGCACCTTTAGGCCTTGCAGTGCCCCTGAGAGCATTCCTTCGGCCGCAATTTTGTCATCGATGGTGCTGGCACCCATTGCTGCCGAACGCGCTTCAGTAATGCGGGTTAGCAGTTCCTTTTCGTGGGAGGCATAACCTTTAACCACTTCAACAAGCTGCGGGATGAGATCATGTCGCTGCTTGAGTTGTACATCGATATCGGCAAAGGCCGTTTCGCGTTGGTTTCGTAATTTTATGGTGCGGTTGTAAATTCCGATAACCCAGAAAGTTAGCAACAGCAGCAGTCCGATAATGATTAATACTACACTCATATTTAAGTTGTTTGATAATGTCACAACAAATATAGAGAATAATCATGTGATCTGTAGAGAAGTGATTCGATGGATGCTACTTTTCGTTTTCATTCTTGTGTTATGGATTGATGAATAAATTGCTTTCAACAGATCAATAAAGCAAATATTTGGTAGCGCTTTTGTATTCGGATGAGTCTTTAAAAAAACCCGGTTACAAATGATGGTGAATAAAAAAGGACCACCCTGTGGGCAGCCCTTTCAAGCACCTTTAGCTGGGTTTACTGCTTCTTGAGTATGGCATCCATAACTTTTTCTTTGGGCAATTTTTTGGTGCAGAAGAACCAGTCTTTGCAATCAAGACCCTCTTCTTTTCCGTCCATACGGTCTTTCGCTGTGCCGCAGTTTCCTGCAGGCGAAATGATGACATCGTCACCCGGACGCCAGTCGGCAGGGGTAGCAATGTTGAACGCATCAGCAGTTTGCAGACCCTGCAATACGCGCAGCAATTCATCGAAGTTGCGGCCCAGGCTCAGGGGGTAGTATATGATGGTTCTGATAACTCCTTTAGGATCGATGAAGAATACGGCCCTAACTGCCTTGGTGTTGCTTTCACCGGGCATCATCATTCCATACTTTTTTGCAACCACCATGGTGATGTCTTCGATAAGGGGGAAGGTAACTTCTATGTCTTTCATTCCCTTAAACTCGATTTTTTCTTTTATGGTTCGCAGCCATGCAATGTGGCTGTAGAGACCATCGACCGATAGTCCCACCAATTCACAATTTAGTGCCTGGAAATCTTTTTCCATGTGGGCAAAAGTCATAAATTCAGAGGTACACACCGGTGTAAAGTCGGCCGGATGGCTGAAGAGAATTACCCATTTCCCACTGTAATCGGAAGGAAAATTGATGTCTCCCTGGGTTGTAACGGCTTTAAATTCGGGCGCATTTTCGCCAATGCGCGGCATGGCATAAACTTGTTCTTCCATGATAAATGGTATTAAACTGGTTAATCTTTAAAGTGTATTATTGGACAATGAGCTTTTGCACCACTTCCGACAGTAAACTAATGGGAATGGGGAGAAAGAGATTGAACAGGTAATTTAAGTGATTTATTTTTGGGTTTCTTTATTTTCAAAAGATGGGTGAACTAGTCGGTAAATCTCCCCACAATTTGCACATTCACATCTTCGATTCTGAAATTGGGAATCTTATTTTGTTGCATATAAGCAGCAATGAAGCTGTTGATCTCTTCATCGTAAAAATCCTCAATTCTTTTGGAGTCTGAACTGTACAGATGATGATGTTTGTTGAGAATGGCATCGTAACGCATTACCTCTCCATCGGTCTTAATTTTACGGATGATTCCCTTTTTTACGAATGTTTCTAGGGTGTTGTAAACAGTTCCAATGGCAATATTGGGGTACTTGGTTTTGATAAAATCGATGATGGCCTCAGCATTTGGATGGTTGTTGAGCTGATAGATGGCCTCATACACAGCAAGACGCTGTGGGGTTACTTTCAGACTGTTTTCTGTCAGTATTTGACGAATATTTTCCATATAGAAGGTCACAATTGGTTAATGCTGACGGCCCAATCAAGATACCATTGGGCTAAAAATACCCCTGATTTAGAATAATTCTTAAGTAGGAACAAAATTACCATCAATTTCCCAATTATCCAAGCCGGAAATACGAATAATCGCTTAATATAGTCTAAATTTTAAATTTCCTGGCTGTTCATCCTTTAAAATCAGCATCGGCACATGGCTGAGTTTCCAATAGTGTTTCCGCGGGCAGAATACATAAAAATTTTTTAAAAATAGATTGAACAAAACGGAATCACCTATGTTCTACCAAAGAAATTAAGATATTTAAAACTTTAAAAAAACGATACAATGGCATTTGAATTACCACAGCTGGGTTACGATTATGCAGCTCTTGAGCCGCTTATTGATGCCCGAACCATGGAGATACATCACACCAAGCACCATGCAGCATATACAACCAACCTTAATGCCGCCCTTGCAGGTACTGGCTGGGAAGAAAAAACTATAGAAGAGATTATGGCCGGGATTTCGCAGCTTTCGGTAGCTGTTCGCAACAACGGTGGTGGTTTTTACAACCACAATCTCTATTGGAAAATATTATCTCCGGGTGGAGCCTCTGAGCCCCAAGGAGAACTGCTGAAC
>CAYGIQ010000104.1:0-9418 GCA_964349885.1 uncultured Prolixibacteraceae bacterium
ATACTGCTGTTGTAGATATGATTTTTAGCAATAACCCCAACGCTTATGTGCTTGAGCGGGCTGAGAAGCTGGGTATTCCTAGCCTTGTCTTTGATCGGAAACGTTTTCATGAGGGCGATTATATCGCGAGTCTGTTGAAACTTCGTGGGATAGACCTGGTTGTTTTGGCCGGATTTTTATGGTTGGTCCCGCCCTCTCTTACCGAACGTTTTAAGATTGTAAACATACATCCTGCCCTCTTGCCCGACTATGGTGGAAGAAATATGTACGGAATGAATGTTCACCGGGCAGTTATTGCCGATAAAGTTCCTGTTTCCGGTATTACGATTCATGAAGTTAACGACCATTACGATGAAGGCACGATAATTTTTCAGGCCAAATGTGAAGTTACTCCTGAGGATACGCCCGAGTCGCTGGCAAAAAAAATTCATGAGCTGGAGCATCGATACTATCCGGAGATAATTGAAAAGTTGGTTTTAGAGATGTAGCTTAGGGGTCAAATTAATTGGAGTGTTTCCGGTTGAAAAAAGTCTTTATGGCGGGCAAAATGCCTGCTGGTAATGTTTCGGAGCGCTGTTAAATAATGTTAAGAGCCCCTGCTGCAGGGGTGTATACACTATCTTTGCGACATGAGTAAAAACAGGTTGGTATCATTAATCCTTTTGATGGCAGCAGTAATGACTGCCTTGATTGTGGTGCAGGCCAACAGCATAATGAAAGCGGCCAACATTAGGGAGGAGCAGTTCGATCAGACGGTGCGACAGGCTCTCTCTCAGGTGATCCGTAAGATGGAGGAGCACGAAACCTATTTGTTGCTTGAAGAGGAGCTTGACACTGCCTATCAGCAAGGGGTTTTGGTGCCCCAGCGCTACGGATTAGGCAATTTGGTTACACCTGGAATGCGCAGTTTGGGTCTTAGCCTTTCTTTCAGCTATTCGGGGAGCAACGAACAACAGCTCATTGAATTTCAGTATACTGAAACCGAAATCAGGCATGAGCTTAATGGACGCGGGGCCCCAGGTGATTTTCCTTCGGCGTTCGACAGGTTGCACGATTACAATATTCAGCAAAGGCGATTGCTCGAGCGCCGGTTGCGTGATAGTGAGCAAACCTTTCAGCGCATATTTTTCCGGAGCGGGCCAATTGAGGACCGGCTGGATGCCAGCTACCTTGAGCAACTTCTGGAGTATGAGTTGCGGCGGCAAGCCATAAGCCTCGATCATCGGTATGCGGTGAAAACCTTTACACGAGGCGACGAAAAGATTGTAGTAAGCAGTGCTGATTTTCGACCGGGGAAACGCAATAAGGAGTATCATCATGCTCTGTTCCCAAACGATTACGAATCGAGGGAGGCCAATTATCTGATAGTCTATTTTCCGAAACGGTCCGGTTATCTGATGGCCGATACTGGCATAATGGTCATTCCGATGATTATTCTAACCAGCATGCTAATTGCCATCTTTGCCTATACTATTTTTGTCATCTTCCGGCAAAAGAAGCTGTCCCAAATAAAAAATGACTTCATAAACAATATGACACACGAGCTGAAGACGCCAATTTCGACGATCTCCCTCGCAAGTCAGATGTTGCAGGATCAGAGCATTTCAACCACACCAAAGACCATCGAAAACATTTCCAGGGTAATAAACCAGGAGAGCAAGCGCTTGAGCTTTCAGGTGGAGAAAGTTCTTCAGATGGCCATTTTTAACGAAGGCAGGATGAAGTTAAGGTTCAGGGAGATTGAGATCAATGAGTTGGTGCGCAGTGTGCTCGGCAACTTTGAACTCAGGGTTAAAAACAGCGATGGTAATTTGAATTCCGACCTTCAGGCAGGTCGCGACATAATTAAGGGAGATGAGGTGCATATTACTAATGTGGTTTTCAACCTCCTCGATAATGCTGTGAAGTATTCTCCCAACACACCAGAGATCACTGTATCAACCTTTAACGAGAAGGAGTCGCTCGTTTTAACGGTCGCCGATAAAGGGATTGGAATTGCCAGGGAGCATCACCATCAGATCTTCGAAAGGTTTTTCAGGGTTCCTACCGGCAATGTTCACGATGTAAAGGGATTTGGACTGGGATTAAGCTATGTTAAAAAGATAATTGATGCCCACAACAGCAGAATCGTTGTGGAGAGTGCACCTGGTAAGGGGACACAATTCAAAATTTATTTCCCGTTGACAAAAAAGAAAAAAAATGGAACAGAAAATTAAATTGTTGCTGGCCGAGGACGATGAAAACCTAGGTCTCCTGCTCAAGGAATACCTCATTGCCAAAGGCTACGATGCAACCCTCTTTGCCGACGGAGATGCTGCATACAAGGGCTTTACAAAAGGGCATTTTGACATATGTGTTTTAGACATTATGATGCCTAAAAAGGATGGTTTTACCCTTGCCCGGGAGATACGAATGATTAACAACGAAGTTCCGCTCATCTTTCTTACGGCGAAGAATATGAAGGACGATGTAATTGAAGGCTTCAAACTAGGAGCCGACGACTACATTACCAAGCCTTTCAGCATGGAAGAGTTGATTTTCAGAATTGAAGCAATTCTCCGACGCACTGCTCTTGATCAGCAGAGTCTGCAGCAGCAATTTTACAAACTCGGGCGTTACACCTTTGATTCCTTGAAGCAAACCCTCACCAATGGAGAGGATGTTGCCAAGCTTACCACCAAGGAAGCCGACTTGCTAAAGTTGCTTTGCCAACATGCCAACAAGGTACTGGAGCGGAATTTTGCCTTGAAGTCGATTTGGATAGACGACAACTACTTCAATGCCAGAAGTATGGATGTTTATATTACCAAATTGCGGAAGCACCTTAAGGATGAACCCACCGTTGAAATCATTAACGTGCACGGAAAAGGTTACAAGTTGATTTTATAAGCGATTTGCAGCTGGGAACTTTGTCTTCTCTAATAGCATTTTGGACTGGTCAATTTCAGGATATCAGATGACCGCGGTATTAAAAACTTCCATGTATTGCAAGGGCATTGCCATCCGATCAGTTTGAAATGCGGAAATGAATCTTGTAGGTTGTCGGGTATGTTGCGATAAAAGCACTTTAGTCGAGTTTAAGTACGGCCAAAAACGCTTTCTGAGGAACCTCAACATTGCCTACCTGCTTCATTCGTTTCTTTCCCTTTTTCTGTTTTTCCAACAATTTTCGCTTTCGGGTAATGTCGCCACCATAACATTTGGAGGTAACATCTTTGCGGAGGGCCTTAACGGTTTCGCGGGCTATGATTTTGGCACCAATGGCGGCCTGAATTGCCACATCGAATTGCTGACGGGGAATCAATTCCCTTAGTTTTTCGCACATCCGCCTGCCAAAATTGTAGGCGTTGTCGGCATGAATTAGGGTAGAAAGTGCATCCACCATTTCACCGTTGAGAAGAATATCAAGCCGCACCAACTTGGCCGGATGGTATCCATTCATATGGTAGTCGAACGATGCATATCCTCGGGTGATGCTTTTAAGTTTATCGTAAAAGTCGAAAACTATTTCGCCCAAAGGCATATCAAAAACGAGTTCAGCCCTCTCCGAAGTCAAGTAGCTTTGATTGATCAGTGTGCCCCGCTTATCGAGACACAGGGTCATAATGGTTCCAATGTATTCGGCAGTGGTTATTATATTTGCCCGAATATACGGTTCTTCGATGGTGTTAATAAGATTGGAGGCCGGCATGCCGGAGGGGTTGTATACGTTGATCGCTTCTCCGTTGGTTTGCAAAACTTTGTACGAAACGTTGGGTACGGTGGTAATCACGTTCATATCGAATTCCCGATCGAGCCGTTCCTGAATGATTTCCATATGGAGCAGGCCCAAGAAACCGCAACGAAAGCCAAAACCCAATGCAGCCGATGATTCTGGCTCAAAGGTGAGCGAAGCATCATTAAGTTGCAATTTTTCCATGGCATTTCTGAGATCTTCATAGTCGTCGGCATCAATGGGGTAGATGCCAGCAAAAACCATGGGTTTGACCTCTTCGAAACCGTCTATTGCATCCAGGCATGGATTCTTGACATGAGTGATGGTGTCGCCTACCTTGACCTCCTTGGCAGCCTTAATGCCCGATATAATGTACCCCACATCGCCAGAGCAAACCTCATCGCGTGGGTCAAGGCTCAGCCGAAGAACCCCTACCTCCTCGGCGTAATACTCTTTATTGGTGGCAACGAATTTAACCAGATCATTCTTCTTTATTCGGCCATTGACAATTTTGTAATAGGCAATAACACCCCTATAGATGTTAAAAACAGAGTCGAAGATTAGGGCTTGAAGCGGAGCTTCGTCGTCGCCTTTAGGTGCAGGAACTTTTTCAATGATGCGTTCCAGAATAAGATCAACACCCATGCCTGTCTTGCCACTGGCCTCAATGATTTCTTCTGGGCGGCATCCCAGCAAGTCGACAATCTGCTCAGACACAATTTCGGGCATGGCAGACTCCATATCCATTTTGTTCATCACCGGAATGATTTCCAAATCGTTCTCGAGCGCAAGGTAAAGGTTGCTGATGGTTTGAGCCTGAATGCCCTGGGTGGCATCGATGATCAGAAGTGCACCTTCACAAGCTGCAATTGAGCGTGAAACTTCGTAGCTGAAATCTACGTGACCGGGGGTGTCGATTAAATTGAGTTTGTAGGTTTCTCCATTGTGTTCGTATGCCATTTGAATGGCATGACTTTTAATGGTTATACCGCGTTCCTGCTCAAGTTCCATGCTGTCGAGTACCTGATCGTGCATGTCACGTTCCGAAATCGTATTGGTGGCCTGAAGGAGTCGGTCGGCCAAGGTGCTTTTGCCGTGGTCAATGTGGGCAATTATGCAGAAGTTTCTGATTTTCTTCATTCGAATGTGCGAAATTATTCAGGCAATTAGTAACCGTAGGTTGCAGGCAGGGGTTGAAACTGTCCGGCAAAATAGTTAAAAAAATGTACGACAGCCGCAAGAGCTTCCATGCCGGCAATTGCTGCCGCAAAGATATCTAAATTTTGGAAATCTGGCATGGAGCTTGTTCGCAGCAGAATCAATAGGTTTGAATGAAGAAGTTCGGGTGGATTTTATAGTGTAAATAATTTCAAAAAGCGTGTAAAAATTGAATTCCAGATAAATGTTTGGCACGCAGTTTGTATTTAATCTATTACGTTATTTTGGTTACAAAGACAATTTTCAGGATAATTCCTCGTTATATTTAGACTTCATCAGCCCAGTGCTGTTTTTTCATAAGTTTGGTTTAGTTAGGTTTAGTTGAACCCCGATGCAGAGGCATCGGGGTTTTTTGTTTTTGTCAGTCATGGGGTTGAAACCTGTCTCTTTGCTTAGCAACGTTCTGAAAATCAAAACTGAAAATTTCAGAACGATATCTTTTAAAATTCAAAATCTTAGATTATATTGCATGGGTGGTTGCGCTGTTGGGTTGTAAAACATCCATGCTAAAATCGACGTTGTGAATTCGATAAATTTTAGGCCAGACCACTACAACATACCTTGTATCAACTGAAAATCAACTAAAAAAAATTCCCTATGACTGATCTGTCCAAACTTTATGCTTCTTCTTTTGCAGATAACTGGAATGGAGTTGCTTTTTCCGATTTCGATGGTGGCGACATGACCTATTCCGATGTTGCTCATACCATAAAATCACTCCATCTTTTTTACCAGGTTTTGGGGTTGCGACAGGGTGACAAGATTGCCGTTTTGGGTCGAAATTCTGCGCGTTGGGGAACTGTTTTTCTGTCTTCACTTACTGCAGGAACCGTTATAGTTCCGGTGCTCCCCGACTTTAGTGTCATCGATACCAATCACATACTGAACCATTCCGAGTCGAAAATGGTGTTTGTGTCGAAGACTTTGGTGGATAAAATCGACACTGCCTTGTGTCCCAATCTTCAGACCATTGTCCTGCTTGAAGATTTTACCATCCATTATGCTGCCGACAGCAATGCCGGATATAAACTTACGGATGCGCTTGAATATTATACCAAAAACCTGCTCAATGCTTCAGAATTGGGTTTCTATCAATGGAGTAAGGAGTCTTGCTGTGTGATATCCTACACATCGGGCACCTCTGGATTTACCAAAGGGGTTATGGTTCCGGAGCGGAGCCTCGTATCGAATATTGTTTATGCTAGGGAAAATATGCCACTTGCGCCTGCATCAAAAATTGTTTCTTTTCTTCCTATGGCCCATGTGTATGGATTGCTTTTTGAATTCCTTTTTCCCGTTACCCTTGGCTGTCATATTACCTTTCTGGCGAAAATGCCTACGCCTCAATTGATTACTCAGGCTTTCGGGAAGGTACGCCCTCATTTAATTCTCTCGGTACCATTGATTATTGAGAAAATTTACAAAAAGAGACTGGTCCCTACACTCAGTAAACCCGCGATAAAGGTATTGTTGTTGATTCCGGTCATCAATCAGTTGCTTCTGAAGAAGATTAAGGCCAAACTTGTTGAGACATTTGGTGGCCGCTTTTTCGAAATTGTTATTGGAGGGGCTCCTCTGAGTGCTGATGTCGAAAAGTTTTTCAAAAGGATAAAATTCCCGTTCACCATCGGATATGGGATGACCGAATGTGGTCCGCTTATTAGCTATGCGGCCTGGGATAAAACCATGCCCTCGTCTGCTGGGCGGTTGGTCGACCGGATGGAGGTACGGATTGATTCTGAAGATCCATACAATGTGGTAGGGGAAATTCAGGTAAAGGGCGAAAATCTGATGCTCGGGTACTATAAGAACGAAGAGGCTACAGTGGCTGCTTTTACTGAGGATGGATGGTTGAAAACCGGCGATCTTGGGGTAATTGACCAGAACAACTTTATCTATATAAGGGGAAGGTCGAAAAACATGATTCTTGGACCCTCCGGACAGAATATTTACCCCGAGGAGATAGAAGCAAAACTGACCAATTTGCCTTATGTGGCAGAATGTGTGGTGGTTGACCGCAATCACAAGTTGGTTGCCCTGGTATATCCCGATATCGAAGCAGTTAAAGCCGATCAGATTGATCCCAATCAGATCGCTCAGATAATGGCTGATAATTTAAGGAAACTCAACCGCGAATTGCCCAAATATGAGCATGTGGGAAGTGTGGAGCTGGTCAGCGAGGAGTTTGAGAAAACGCCTAAGAAGAACATCAAACGCTTCAAATACGCCTAGAATTAGGATATATTATTAAGTCACCTGGCAATATATCGCATATTTGAACAGATAGTCATAATGTTTAAACCCAGTCAGGGGTAGGGATTGGCTTTATTCGGCACTGGTAAAGGGTTACATTCTTGGAATTTTGGTTGCTTCACTTTTCCCATAATCTAGAAACATATTTAACTTAGCGGCATTCAACAGATTCTGAAAGTTAGGAATCTTCCTAATGGATTAGCCGTGATACAAGCAATTGCAGTTTTAACCCCCTTATACGTGTCTGGTTTTTGGGCCATTGTGTTTCTGAGTGGCTGGTCTAAAAAGAACACAGCTAAGTTTTTCCTTGGGTTTTTTATGGCCATCGCCTTTCTCTTGTATCTTGGGCATTCTCTGTTTTTTTATGCGTTCTTCGATCAGTATCTAATTTATGATCCGGTATACGTCTTTTCTTCTCTTATGGTGTATCCGGTTTATTATCAGTACATAAGGCTGCTTACTGTAGACAATTCCATTCGAAAGCATTATTTGTGGCACTATGTTCCGGCTTTTATTGTAGGGTCGATGGCTTTATTGGTCAACAAGGAGTGCCGTCATCTTGCAGAGGTGAATTCCAGCAATTACTTTACAGAGGCCTACCGGTTTTCCTTTAATCTTTCGAGCGATTATTTCTGGGGAAGGCTGGTGTTCATGCTCAACCGTTTGATCTATCTGGCTCAGATCGTTTTTTATTTTGTAAAGGGATATGCCTTAATAAAGCAACATGAAAAGAGGATTCAGGATTTTTATTCCAACCACGTGGGTCGTGATATCCGATGGAGTTCTTATATATTTCAATCCTTTGTCTTGGTTGCCGTATTCAGTATTTTGTTCAACATTATCGGGAAGACTGCCTTTCTTAACAACGACAGGCTATTGTTGATTCCTTCCTTGTTATTTTCCTCGATGTTGTTTGTCCTAGGTTTTCTGGGAAATGGTCAGAATCAGGTGGTTAGTGAAATTTCCCGGGATGATTCTTTGGTGCATGGGGCAGACCACCCCTCTCGTATTGACCGAGCTGAGTTGCATAGAAAAATCAATCAGCTGTTTTTGGAGCAGAAGATATACCTCAACCACGATCTAAAGATCTGGGACATTTCATCGCTTTTAGGGACCAATCGGACCTATGTTTCCCAATTTATCAATGCTGAGTACGGAATGAATTTTTCCATGTTTGTGAATAGCTATCGGGTTGCAGAAGCCAAGTCGCTGCTTGGGAGAAACGACGGTGACGTATATTCTCTTGATGTAATAGGAGAGCGGTGCGGTTTCGGATCGTACTCCAATTTTATTCGGGTATTTAGGGCAATGGAAAAAATAACTCCGGGTCAATACCGCGATAATCAATAAATATACTGAATTGGTTAGAATGCGTCCATTTTTCGGTAGGCTTCGAGCACGGCCTGCTCGCCCTCTTTCCCTGGTTTGCTCTTTCCGTGTTCCATGCACAAAACCCCATCATATCCTTTGTTGTGGATGTGCCTGAAGATATTCAAATAGTTGATTTCACCGGTTGTAGGTTCATTTCGGCCAGGGTTGTCGCCCAGGTGAAAAGCAGCTATGTATTCCCAGGCCAAATCGATATTTGGAATTAAATTGCCCTCGGTTATTTGTTGGTGGTACAAATCGTTTACAATTCGGCAAGAGGAGTGGTTTACCGCCTTGCAAATCATGTAAGATTGGGGAATGGTGGTAAGGAAAAGTCCTGGGTGGTCTCTTCGGGCATTAAGGGGTTCCATTACCAAAACTATTCCAGCCTTGGCTACGATATCGCAGCACATACGCATGGTATCAATTACATTGGCTGTCTGATAGTCCCACGCCAACCTCTCATCGTATCTTCCCGGAACCACCAAGGCCTGTTTTACGCCTGTACGATTGGCCAGTTCAACCGCTGCTTCCATTCGGGCTTTCAACATTTCTCTAACTTCAGCATCACGGGTAACCATCGACTTAACGCTAAAATCAGCATAAAGCACGTATGGCCCCATCTCCATACCTCTCTGGGCAAGTTCGTTCACCATTTTCGATTGCATCTCGGGATCTCTTCCCATAAATCCATTGTCGAATATGGCCCTAAAGCCCTGATCGTGAATAAACCGAATTTGATCGATCGGATCGCCACCGGCATGTTCCCTAAACATCCCCGGGGAAGGGGCGTATTTTAACCTAAATTGAGCAGAGTTTGAGCTGGGTGTGATGCTGGACGCTGCTGTTAGGGTGGTTCCAAAC
>CAYGIQ010000105.1:0-9343 GCA_964349885.1 uncultured Prolixibacteraceae bacterium
CATCCCTATGAAACAAGGGGTGTTGTAAGAGATTTCTGCCTTACCTATGGATTAAGCTTTAGTGAAACCCATGAGTTCAGTATCCGTGAGATGCGGAAGGGACAGGTGTATATGGTTTTTGCCGAAAGCGATTTGGTTCAGGTGCTGAAGGGATGCCGCGACAATGGACTATCGCTCGGCAGCGATGTGGGTGTTATTGCCTACAATGATACGCCTATGAAAGAGATTGCCGGGAATGGAATTACCGTGATTTCGGTCGATTTTTCTGAAATGGGTAAAAAGGCGGCTCAATTTGTACGTCAAAAAAAAGAAGTTAGGGAGGTGCTACCAACCCAGTTGATTGTTCGGCACTCCCTTTGATTTTTTGCGTAAATTGGGGGCTGAAACCAAAACTGCCTTTCCTATGAAATTTTATGCATTCCCAGTTGTCATTGTTTTAATGGTTTTTGCTTTGGGTGCCTCTGCCCAGTTTCCAGTTGAAGACTTTTCGCAAGCTCCCGGTGTGAATGTTGGAAGCGCTACCTTACCCGGAAGTGTCCGTTTTGATAAAAAAAATCAGACCTACCAACTACGGGGCGCTGGGTACAACATTTGGTTCGAACGGGATGAGTTTTTCTATCTTCCCAAACAGATGGAGGGAAGTTTCATTTTCTCCTCTGCAGTTGAAGTAACGACTACCGGAAGTGAGTCTCACCGTAAAGCTGGACTTATGTTTCGTGCCTCACTTGATGACGATGCCCCGTTTGTGAGTGTCGCCGTGCATGGTGATGGCACTACTGCACTGCAATTCCGGCGCATCAAGGGCGGAACTACCGAAGAGATTATGTCGGAAGTTATCGCACCCGAATTCGTGCAATTAGAAAAGGCCGACAATAAGTTTATACTGCGTTTGTCGGCTTTGCATTTGCCACTCACAGAGATAGGGTCTGTCGAGCTTGATCTGGGGTCTGTATTCTTTGTCGGCCCATACGTTTGCGCCCATAATCCCTCTGATTACGCCGAAGCCCTTTTTCATAACCTAAGAATCGATCGTCCAGCTGAATATTTTGGAGGCGACCGGGCTCCAGCAAGTCCTTCGAGAATGGAAATTCTCCATATTGAAACAGGCTTGAGGGAGGTGGTCTTTACCTCTGAAGCCCATTTTGAAGCGCCCAACTGGTCGCGAAATGGTAAATTTCTGGTTTATAATCAGGGAGGATTGATCTATCGGTACGACTTCCGAAAAAAGAGAACGCGCGTCATCGACACTGGTTTTGCCACTTCCAACAACAACGATCATGGCATCTCGTTCGATGGTAAAACATTGGCGATTAGTCACCATACGGCTGTAAATAATTCACGTCAATCTATAATTTACACAGTACCACTAAAAGGTGGCACCCCCCGAAGGGTTACCGACTTGGGACCCTCCTATTGGCACGGCTGGTCGCCCGACGATCAGTGGCATGTCTATTGTGCCCAGCGGAATGGTGAATTCGATGTGTATAAGATTCATAACAATGGAGGCGAAGAAATCCGCTTAACCACTGCCCCGGGGCTCGACGATGGACCGGAGTATTCGCCCTGTGGTAATTACATCTATTTTAATTCGGTGAGAAGCGGAACCATGCAGATTTGGCGCATGGCTCCCGACGGAAGCAATCAGGAGCAGGTAACATTCGATGCGTACAACGATTGGTTTGCCCATCCATCGCCCGATGGTAAGTGGCTCATAATGGTCTCTTATTTACCAGAAGTACCCGCCGGATCGCACCCTAGAAATAAGCGTGTTATGCTTCGGCTTATGGAGGTTGGTAGCAGCGAAATAAAGGCAGTCGCATTCCTTTATGGCGGACAAGGTACCATCAATGTTCCCTCGTGGAGTCCCGATTCAAAGCGGGTAGCCTTCGTGTCGTATACTTATTAAGAGAAGTTATGGTAAAACAACCGACCCCTCAATAGGAATAGTTCATCGTAAGCTATACCTGTTGAGGGGCCATAGGGTAACCATAAATAGCTGATTGGATCAACTATTTCTTAGCCCGTTTGCGGTCGTTTTCATCCAGTAGGATCTTACGCAGCCGCATCGATTTTGGCGTAATCTCAATGTATTCGTCGTTGGCAATGTATTCCATGGCCTCTTCGAGCGAAAATCGGATGGGAGGGCTAAGTGCAACTTTATCGTCGGAACCGGAAGCACGCATGTTGGTGAGTTTTTTGGTCACTGTTACATTAACCGTTAGGTCGTCCATCCGAGTGTTTTCGCCAATTACCTGCCCTGCATACACATCTTCGCCGGGGAAAATAAAGAATTTACCCCTATCCTGAAGTTTGTTGATAGAATAGGCAATGGAGGTTCCTGTTTCGAGGGCGATTAGTGAACCGTTTCGTTTTATAGCTATATCTCCCTTCCAAGGTTCATACCCTTTAAATCGGTGTGCCATTACAGCTTCACCCTCTGTGGCAGTGAGCATTTGATTGCGCAATCCGATGATGCCGCGCGCAGGGATGAAAAATTCCAGTTGCGAACGTTCATTTTTAATTTCGATATTGGCAATTTCCGCCTTGCGCGAGGTCGCCAGCTCAATTGCTTTACCTGAGAACTCTTCAGGTACCTGAACCGTCATAAACTCAATGGGCTCATGTTTTACGCCATCTATCTCCTTGATGAGTACCTTGGGCTGTCCAACCTGAAGCTCATAGCCTTCGCGCCGCATTGTTTCTATTAGAATAGAAAGATGCAAAATACCGCGACCGTATACCAAAAAAGTGTCGGCAGAGGCTGTATCCTCAACTTTAAGTGCCAGATTCTTTTCGGTCTCTTTGTAAAGCCTTTCCCTCAATTGTCTGGAGGTAACAAAGTTTCCTTCTCTTCCAAAAAATGGTGAATTGTTGGCCGCAAAAAGCATGCTCATGGTGGGTTCATCTACCTGTATGTAAGCAAGTCCTTCTGGTTCCAGCAGGTCGGCAATGGTATCTCCAATTTCGAAATTCTCCAGCCCATAAACGGCACAAATTTCACCCGACGGAACCGGTAATTTGGTCTTCTCCTTGCCTAAGCCCTCGAAAAGATAAACCTCCTTAATACTGTTCTTTACGGTCGATCCATCCTTTTTGACCAGCATAACCTGACTTCCAGGAGTGAGCGTACCGCGGCTCACTTTGCCAACAGCAATTCTACCCATGTATGAGGAATAGTCGAGCGAGGTGATTCGCATCTGAAGGGTTCCCTCAATCATCTTGGCGGGAGGTATATGTTCGATGATGGTATCGAGGAGGTAGGTTACATCATCGGTGGGTGTTTTCCAGTCAGATCCCATCCATCCTTCCTTCGACGATCCGTAAACCGTTGGAAAATCCAATTGGTCTTCTGTGGCATCGAGGCTGAACATCAGGTCGAAAACTTTTTCGTGGGTTTCTTCAGGATTGCAGTTGGGCTTGTCTACCTTATTGATCACCACAACCGGTTTCAATCCTATTTCGAGCGCCTTTTGCAATACAAATCTGGTCTGAGGCATAGGACCTTCAAAGGCATCAACGATTAGCAAAACGCCATCGGCCATATTAAGAACCCGTTCTACTTCACCACCAAAATCGGAGTGACCCGGGGTGTCAATTACATTGATCTTTATATTTCGGTAGCGCACCGAAACATTTTTTGAGAGAATGGTTATACCCCTTTCCCTTTCGAGGTCGTTGTTGTCGAGAATTAACTCCTGCATCTCCTGGTTGTCGCGGAAAAGTTTCCCCTGATATAAAATACGGTCTACCAGTGTGGTTTTACCATGGTCAACGTGCGCTATGACGGCTACATTTCTGATTTCTTCCATTTGCAAATTCTATTGGGGCGCAAATGTAAAAAAAGGATTCTTTTGTCTTTATGCTAAATCACATTTTCCTGATCCCCAGTACGACGAATTAACACTCTATCGCTTTTTTTGTACTTTAGCTGAAAACCAATGGTTATGAAAATTGCCTTTTTACTATTGCTCCTTTTTTGCAATGCTCCTTCATTGTTCGCACAAAATAGCTGGACCCACCTTAGAGGCGAT
Organism: uncultured Prolixibacteraceae bacterium; assembly: GCA_964349885.1. GTDB lineage: Bacteria > Bacteroidota > Bacteroidia > Bacteroidales > Prolixibacteraceae > UBA1413. Next base: position 4,032 of record CAYGIQ010000105.1, read on the forward strand.
CGCCTCGATGGTAAGGCACAACCAGGGAGTTATCCGGTAGTTTTCGAACCCGCTGATATTCAAATGTGGAAAACTCCTTTGGAGGGTTTGGCATGGTCATCTCCAGTGGTTTTTGGGAATCAGATATGGCTCACCAATGCTACTCCGGATGGATCGAAACTTTCGGTGGTTTGTGTCGATTTTACAACAGGGGATATATTGTTCGATTACGTTGTTTACCAGCCGGATGAGATTCAGCAAATCCATGCTACCAATTCTTATGCAACACCAACCCCTGCCATCGAAGAAGGCTTCGTATATGTTCACTATGGAACCTATGGTACAGCATGTTTTAATACCCATGATTTCTCCCTGGTTTGGTCACGTACCGATCTGAACTGCCAGCATATGCAAGGTGCTGCTTCATCGCTTATGCTGCACCGCGACCGGCTAATTGTGCACATCGAAGGTACCGATGTACAGTATATTGCTGCGCTTGATAAACGCAATGGGGAGGTACTCTGGAAGCGCCATAGGCCTTTTGAACTATATAAGGACATTGCTCCTGTATACAGAAAAGCATATACCACGCCCATTGTTGTCACCGTTGAGGGGGTCGAGCAACTTATCAGCAATGGCGCTCAGCTTTGTATTGCATACGATTTCGAGACAGGGGAGGAGTTATGGCAACTTTGGTATGGATACGACTCAACTGTAGGTATGCCCTTTGAGCACGATGGGATTGTTTATTTCAATTCGGGATGGATCTTTGAACCCGACCGGGCCAGTTATGTTAAGTTATTTGCTGTCGACCCTAAGGGCAGGGGCGATATAGCCAGCACTCATTTGCTTTGGCAAACCGACACCGATGTACCTCAGATTACAACACCGGTGGTGGTGGGCGAAAATATCTATATGGTGCATGAGCGAGGAACCGTTACCTGCCTAAAAGCCAGCACTGGAGAGATTGTGTGGAAGGAGCGGCTAAGGGGTTTGTTCAACGCCTCTCCGATTTATGCTGGCGGTCATATCTATATTTTTGATACCCGGGGAACCCTTTTCATCCTGAAACCGGCCGAGACCTATAATTTGGTTGCCGAGTATAGCTTGGGTGCGACAGTAAAAGCCACCCCTGCATTTGTGTCTGGTAGCTTGGTAGTCCGCACCGATAAACATTTGCTGCGGTTGCATCAAAATTCTAAACAACCATAAATTAAGCAGTATGAAACGTCTCCTGATTTTTTTGTTCTTACAGGTCGCCATCGGCCCGCTTTTAGCACAACAAGACCCCAATTATGATGAAACGAGAATACCTGCTTATCAATTGCCGGAGTTACTGTTGAATCCGCAGGGGCAGATTGTTAATTCGGTTTCTGAATGGGAGCAGCAGTTACGACCTGCGACCTTGGGGTATTTCACAGATGAGATTTTTGGACGGATACCCGATGAACTGCGTATGACCGAACATAAAGTATTGGAGGAGAGTACAGTTACTCCTTATCCCAATTCGCGTCGCCGGCAAGTTCAGCTACTGCTCGAAAAGGGCGACCAGCATTTGTCAGTAGGATTGCTTATTTACACACCCATCCGTGAAGCCGCAGTACCGCTCTTTTTGGGTTACAATTTTTATGGCAACCATACGGTTACCAATGATCCATTGGTATTGATAAGCGAATCGTGGGCGAACAACAACGAGGCTTTTGGAGTGTTTAACAACCGGCTTACGGAACAGAGTCGTGGGGTAAGAACCAGCCGATGGGCAATAGCCGATATTCTGGCAGCCGGCTATGGAATAGCGATCATGTTTTATGGTGATGTGGATCCCGACTATAATGACTTCGGGAATGGGGTGCATCCGTTTTTGTATGGCGATGGTCAGCAACAGCCGGCCCCCAACGAATGGGGATCCATTGCTGCATGGGCATGGGGATTGAGCCGGGCAATGGATTATCTGGAAACCGACAAAGATGTAGATGCTTCGCGGGTGGCTGTTATGGGGCACTCAAGACTGGGTAAGGCTGCTCTTTGGGCGGGTGCAGTCGATGAACGTTTTGCCATGGTTATTTCAAACAACTCGGGTTGCGGTGGAGCAGCGCTTTCGAGGCGCAAGTATGGAGAGACCGTCGAAAGAATCAACACGGCCTTTCCGCATTGGTTTGCCGGCAATTTCAAAAAATACAACGGCAAGGAGGAGCTTTTACCCGTCGATCAGCATCAGTTAATTGCATTGATAGCACCACGTCCGGTATATATTGCAAGTGCAGTAAACGACCGATGGGCAGATCCTAGGGGGGAGTATTTATCGGGATTTCATGCGACTCCAGTATATGAATTGTATGGTTTTCAGGGATTGGCCTCACCCGATTTACCTGAAGTGCAGATTCCTGTTATGAAGCGAATAGGCTACCACATCAGAGAGGGTGGTCATGATGTAACTTCTTACGACTGGCAGCAGTTCATCCGGTTTGCGCAACTACATTTTTAAGGATTTACTGTTGTTTCCTCTCTCCCAATCCAATTGAGAAATTCAGAGTTCCCGAATATAAAAGCAACATGCGGGAGGAAGCACCTGTATCAAGGATTTGACATTGCATCAATCTCTCATCCTTAATCACAGTTGGGTGTGCATGCTCCCGCATGTGTACCAATATTATTTTACAAATGGAGCCTGATTCAGGTAATCGAAACAGAGCTTAACACCTTCAAACTGGGTTACTCCTTCGCGGATGTTTTCGAGTTCTACATAGAACTCCTCCAATCCGTTCTGGTATGCCTTATTGAAGATGTTTTCGAAATTCATCATGCCTGAACGCCCCAAGATGGAGCGATCTTTAATATGAAGAATGGGGAAACGGCCCGCATATTTTTCGAAATATTCGAGTGGATCGTTTTGGCCCATAACAGTCCAGTAAACATCCATCTCGAAGAAAACCAATCCCGGGTCGGTACCCTGTAGCATAAGATCGTAAATAACATCTCCAACGGGCATCCATGGATTGGACTGGCGTGCTTTGTCTTCCTCCTTCACTACCCTTTGGAATTCCATTTGGTGGTTGTGGTATCCCCAGCGTATTCCGGCGCTTTTTGCAATTTCGCCTGCCTTATTGAATACCTCGCAAACAATGGCCACATCGTTGTGATTGGTTATGCTAGGCATCATAGGTTGCACCAAAGTGTTTACGCCCAGCTTAACATGCTCTTCAGTAGCTTTTTTCCAAAATTCAGCCACATCGCCCATGTTGTCGCGGGTAAACTGGCGCACGGGTGGGTTTACGTGCGATCCTGTAATTTTCAACCCTGCATCATCGGCAATTTTTCTATATTCAGCCACTTCTATATTGCCCACTTTTCCATCGCGATAGCCGGCAAGCTCAATGGTTGTATAGCCAATCTCTTTCACCCGCTTAAGCCCGTTGGGCACATCGGCTCCCAATTCACGACCTAAGGAGTAGATTTGCAATCCAACTTTTTTGCCCGGTTGGGCGGCAGCAACAGGCAATTTGGCATTGGCTGCAGTATAGGCTCCCCCGGTTAGGGTAGCGGCAGTAATCAGCCCGATCTTTTTAAGAAATTCTCTTTTTGTATTCATTATCCGTCTGTTATAACATTACAGTTTATAAGGCCTTCTGTATTCATAATGATTCAGGCGGTGCGCTGCAGCCACTGCATCATCACCAAAGCTGAGGGTGGCAGGGTTCCATTTGACCGGACGGCCTAATTCTGTTGCGATGTTGCCCAGACAGCAAATGGTGTTGGTGCTGGCTCCAACCTCGACCGGAGCAATTGGGTCTTTCCTGTCTTTAACCGAATCGATGAAATCTTGCATATGCGGAGCACTGATTTCGAAACTTCCAGATCCACGCGATGCGCTTTGCTGCATTTGTTGAAACATAGCCCTTCTCTCTTCGGCCGACATTTGTCTTGGTCTGCGACCCGCAAGGTTTTCTGGAACCAATGAAGCGTCGGAACAGCCAAGGTAACCCCTGCCAACTTCAATCCAGCCCTTCGTGCCAAAAAACTTGATGCCTTGTGCCCCAGCATGATCTTCAATATAGGGTTGTTCGGTCATAACTACCCCATTAAGGTATTTAAAAGTGAGGTATTCTGCTCCATTGTATCCTTTAGGTATGACTTCGGAGGGACCTGAACCATCCATGCCTATGGCAGCCTGAGCTATGTCGAACATATGTGCACCCCAGTCGGCAGTGTAACCGTTGCCTGTTTCGCGGTACCATCTCCAGGCACCCCAAAGCGCTTCGCGTTGTTCAGGATTGAGAGAAATGGGAGGTGCAAGATCGGGGTGGTAACGAATGTTGGAATCGTTAAGCGGTCCTACCCAAAGGTTCCAGTTGAGGTTGGCAGGTACCGGCTGCTCCTGAAGGTCGAGCGGTTTTGGCGGATCACCAACTTTGGCGTGTATTCTTTCAATATGGCCAATGGCACCCGACTGCACCAGTTCGATGGCTTTTTGAAACTCTTTGCTGGAGCGTTGCTGACTGCCAACCTGTACTACTTTTTTGTGGTTGCGTGTGCATTTGATCATCTTTAGTCCTTCCTGAATGGTAAAGGCCAAGGGTTTCTGCACGTAAACGTCTTTGCCAGCCTCAATGGCGTGAATGGTCTGAAGCGCATGCCAGTGATCGGGTGTAACGATTACCACGGCGTCGATATCCTTCCGCTCGAGCAGCTGCTCGTAATATTCGTAGGTATCGCAACGCTGGTTGAGACCTTTGGTCTCCTGCCAAGTTTTGACACGGTTCATAAACCTGACCTGTTTCATGGAGTCAACATCGCAGCAGGCGGCCACCTGTACTCCGGGTACACTGCCAAAACTTGCAAAACCAGACAGTCCCTGCTGTCCGAGGCCAATAAATCCAAGCGTTACCCTATCGCTCGGAGCAAATCCTGCCCCGTTAACCTTCCAGCTGGGTAAGATGGTCAAGCCTGTGAGCCCGAGTGCTGATAGCCCAAGAAACTTTCTGCGATCCATCGCAGTCTGAGTGTCGTTTTTTTTCATAGGAATGATTTAAGTTTTTTATGAATTGAATTACTGGTTTAGTTTAGGAGGAGAAACTTACCACAGGATGTGCAATCAATCGATGTGGAATTGGTGTGTTTTGCGCATTACAATATACCGCAGTTCCACCAACAATCTCTTTGTATGGTTTTTAAGCATTAGGTTTATAAATGTATTTTTTCAATACTGACTTTTGATGTTTTATACAGCCAAAGGTTTAATCTTTTCTTTCTGCTGCACAACATTTTTTGCAGACGGCAACATTTTCAGTTTTTTGGTCAATTTGCAAATATATTGAGCAGTCTAATGTTTCGGG
>CAYGIQ010000106.1:0-9269 GCA_964349885.1 uncultured Prolixibacteraceae bacterium
GACTCGATCCGGTGGTGGCCATTAATTCTCTCTAAAAAACCTCTAGAAACAAACTGCTTATCAACAAATAGATGGTAAGTCCAAGAACATCGTTCATGGTGGTAATAAAAGGCCCTGTAGCAACTGCAGGATCTATTTTAACCTTGTCGAGCGCTAAAGGAATAAGAGATCCGAAAACAGATGCAATAATCATTACGATAAAGAGCGACAAAGATACCGCCCAAGTTAGGCTCATATTGTCGGCAAACATAAAATTGTAAAGAAAAATAAGGGCAGCAAAAATACCTCCGGTTAGCAATGCCACCGAAAGCTGTTTAAGGAGTTTCTGTCCTGGAGTGGCAAAGTCCTTTACGCCGCTGGCAAGCGATTGCACCACAATGGAAGATGATTGCACCCCAACATTACCGGCCATAGCGGCGATTAAAGGAATAAAAAATGCCGTGGCAGGAAGTTGTGCCAATGCATCTTCGTGGGCGCCAATCACTTTCGCCCCCATAATTCCACCAAATAGGCCAATCATAAGCCACGGAACCCTTGCCCGGGTGAGTGTCCATACCTTATCGCCGGCCTCAACATCGCCGGTAATACCCGAAACCATGTTGTAATCCCTTTCAGCCTCCTCACGAACTACGTCCATAACGTCGTCGAAGGTGATACGACCCTTAAGCCGGCCAATCTCATCGACCACCGGAATAGCCACAAGGTCATATTTCTCCATCATCTGGGCCACCTCCTGCTGAGGGGTATCGGTAAACACCCTCATAACCTCTGCAGTGTAGATCTTTGAAATTCGGGTGTTGGTATTGTTAAGAATCAACTTTTTCAATGATAGTATTCCACGCAAAATCATGGCATCATCTACCACGTAGACGTAATAGATATCATCGACATTTTCGGCCTGCCGACCAATTTCCTTAAGGCAGGTAGCCACCGTCCAGTTTTCGTTTACTGTTACCAGCTCCTTGGCCATAATACCCCCTGCGGTATCTTCGTCGTATTCCAACAGATCAACAATATCGCCAGCTATATCAACATCTTCAATTTCCTTAAGAACCAAAAGCTTGACAGCCTCGTCGAGTTCCCCCAAAATATCTGCAGCATCGTCAGAATCCATGTGCTCGATAAACTGGTGGGCAATGTACTCGGGAGGAAGGGCATTTAGAAACCTCCGCCGGTTGTCTTCAGGGATTTCGACAAGCACATCCGAAGCCTTTTCACCATCGAGCAGCAGATAGATGTATTTAGCCTGCTCAAGGGTTAGGGTATCCATAATTTCGGCAATATCGGCAGCGTGCAACTCTTCCAACAACTGCATGACCCTGTCCGTATCATTTGCCTCGATCAGCAACTTCAGGTTATCGACATACGCTCTAGTCAGTTCAGTATTCATAGCCCGTTGGGTTGAGGTCTTGTTAACAGACCGGTTAATTCAATAAACTGTTCAACTGATAGCTGTTCTCCCCTCAGGGAGGCAAAGGATGCGGGCACTTTACACCCTAGCGGTTTAAGGGCGTTTCCCAACACCTTGCGACGTTGATTGAAGGCAGCCTTTACAACCTGTTTAAAAAACAGCTCGTCGCAGCCGAGTCTTTCTCTAGAATTTCGTGTAAGCCTAACCACAGCCGATTTTACCTTAGGAGGTGGCACAAATACCTGTTCGCCAACGGTAAACAGATATTCAATATGGTAATATGCTTGCAGCAGCACGCTTAATATACCGTAGGTCTTTGTACCAGGACCAGCGGCAAAACGCTCTGCTACCTCCTTCTGCACCATACCAACAACAGTGGGAATGCGATCGTGATGGTCGAGAATACGGAAAAATATTTGCGATGAAATATTGTATGGAAAATTCCCTATAATGCTGAAATTTTCGGAAAACAGGGAATTTAAATCGAGTTTTAAAAAATCACCCGACACAATCCTTAAGGGAAATTCATGGTACTTCTCATGCAAGAATTCGACAGAATCCCGGTCAATTTCAATTACAGTAAGCTTTATCGAAGCGGTCTCAAGAAGAAATTGCGTAAGTACTCCTGTTCCAGGACCAATCTCAAGCACTTGGTCGCCGGAAGAAATAGGAAGAGAATCAACAATTTTTCGGGCAATATTCTGGTCCTTCAGAAAATGTTGCCCCAGACTTTTTTTCGGTCTTACAACATTCATCATATTCGCTACCATCCATAATGCCCTATATTTGATTAACCATTGCCGACATTAGAACTAATTTCTAATTTTGTCATTTGAAAAAATATTTGTTTCCGGCAATCGATTCGTAAAAGTACACAACTTTGTTGGGAAACTATTGGTTCAATTTAAATTTTCGTTCACCGTTGCATTTTTCACAGCTCATTTGTTTACAACCATATAACTGGATTAAAAATTTGTGCAGTCATAAGCGCCATCATTTAAAATAACCCCACAATAAACCGACCCCAATTGGGTTTTGTTAGAACATTTACCTTAGGGAAGTCATTTCGCCCTTACCGTTTACTTTTATAATTCAACTGTTTTGAAACAGAAAGCAAAGAGCGCGATAAAATACTTGGCATTCTTTTTTGTCGGGATAGCAATATTTTGGTGGATATACCGCGACCAGGATGTAGCGCGCATAACAGCCATTCTTAAAAACGACGTTAACTACTTCTGGATTTGGATTTCACTCTTGCTTGGGGTGCTCAGTCACATCAGTCGGGCCATTAGATGGCAGTATCTAATTGAACCAATGGGCGTTCGACCTGGTCTTATCAATACATTTTTTGCCGTAATGGCCGGTTATTTCATGAACCTCATAGTACCCCGGATGGGAGAGCTTACCAAATGTGGTGTTCTAACAAAATATGAGAAGATCTCGTTCGCACGCCTAATAGGAACAGTAGTTACCGAACGCATCTTCGACCTAATTATGCTGGCCCTGCTTGCCTTATTAATGCTGGTTACACAGTTCGGGCAGGTTTTATCATTTTTGAACGAACATCCAGGGGTAGGCGAAAATTTTTATGCATTAATAACTTCCCCCTATTTATTGACAGCCACGCTGACAGCGATAGTGTTTTCCCTCATATTTAGAAAAAGAATACTTAACAGCAAGCTTTATGAAAGGTTTCGGCAAACTGCGATGCATCTTAGAGAGGGTATTTTATCGTTCAGACAATTGAAAAACAAATCTGGCTTTATCTTTCATACCCTCTTTATCTGGATGATGTATTATCTCATGCTGTATGTCTCATTTATGGCATTCGATTTTACGGCATCCCTTGGACCTTTAGCTGGATTGACGGTTTATGTGATGGGTAGCTTCGGGATGGTAGCCCCAGTGCAGGGGGGCATAGGTGCTTGGCACTTTATGACCCGAGAGGGACTATTCTTGTATGGTATTCCCTATGAAGACGGACTGGTTTTTGCGTTTTTGGCCCATGGCATTATGACCCTAATGATCATAGTAATAGGGGCCATTTCAGTAGCCGCATTGCCTCTATACAATAGAAAAAGGTAGACAATGCAGACCTGCAACTGAAAAGTACCGAAAGGAAAAGTTCAGTCACAATAACCAAATGGAATGGCCAGAAACTATTCAATCTACTGATTAAATCCATCCCGTCCCACTTTTGGATGTAAGTGAACAATCGGACTGCTTTTGTATCTTTACAACCAACATGCAAAGTTCATTTATGCATACCGAACGATTTATTGCAAGGCGGCTGTTTCGCGACAAATCGAACAGCCGGCATCTCTCGCGTAAAATCTTAAGAGTTGCCCTGCTGGGTATATCTTTGGGCATGGCAGTTATGCTGCTATCCATTGCTGTGGTATCAGGCTTTAAAAAGACCATAAGCGACAAGGTTTTTGGGTTTGGAGCACATATACAGCTTGTAAATTTCGATACCAACTACTCATTCGAAACTGCACCAGTAAGTGCAGAGCAACCCTTTTTAAGCACAATTGGTGATTTGCCAAATGTGGCGAGCATCACGAAATTCGCCACCAAACCGGGCATCATAAAAACAGACGATTACATTCAGGGTATAATCCTAAAGGGAGTCGATCATGATTACAATTGGGACTTTTTTGCGCAACATCTTGTGGAGGGCAATCTCCCCGATCTTACAACTCTGGAAAGATCGAACGACTTACTGGTTTCAGACAACCTATGCAAACTGCTAAGAATAAAAATGCATGACCTATTGCTGGTCTATTTTATTTTGCCCAATGAGCAGATTCCTCGCATAAGACAGTTCCGGGTAACAGGCATTTATAATACCAACCTGCAAGAGTTCGATAACATATTTGTGTTTGGCGATCTAAGACAGGTGCAACATATTAACAATTGGAATGAATCTCAGATTAGTGGTTTTGAGATCATTGCTCACGACTACACACAACTTGAAGAGACCTTTGAGCAGATAAGAAGCGAGGTGGTTTTTTATTCAAGCGAGCCGGGCAATACCCTCCGCCCTGCTTCAATCGAGCAGAAATATCCCCAAATATTCGACTGGCTTTCAATTCTCGATATGAATGTATGGGTAATCCTCATTCTTATGATAGCCGTAGCCGGTTTCAATATGATTTCAGCGCTGCTGGTTCTGATCCTCGAGCGCAGCCGAATGATTGGAATACTAAAATCACTGGGGTCGAGCAACAATTTACTCCGCAATGTATTTCTTTACCTATCGGTCTACCTGCTTTCAAGAGGATTGTTTTGGGGAAACTTATTGGGGTTGTCCATTCTATTCTTGCAAAAATATTTTGAACTTTTCGAACTTAACCCAGCTTCGTACTATATGTCGGTGGTACCGGTGCACATTACACCCTTGTCGGTAGTGCTTCTGAATGCCGGAGTGATCCTAACTACCATGATGATGCTTTTATTGCCCACCTATCTGATTGGTAAAATCTCGCCAGATAAATCAATTGCCTTTGATTAGAAACATTGCACTATGCCCCTTTGCAACCCATTGTATATTTGTACTGTATGAACTGGTGGCGTGATTCAATTTCAAGAATGCTTGAGGGCGAACTTCCTGGAAAACTGGCCCATAGAAGTTTGTTGCCTCCGGAAAGAGACATAGATCTACCCGAGGACTTTGAGTCGATTGCCACTCCCAGCGGAGTATTGCTGGTGCTGTTCATGAAAGAAAGTAAGCTATGCATTGCCCTAATAAAAAGACCAGCTCATATGAAATACCATCCTGGGCAGATTGGTTTGCCGGGAGGGAAGCTTGAACCATCCGATTCCAATACTTTAGAGGCAGCCATCCGTGAGACATTTGAGGAGGTTGGCTTGGAACGAGGCATGCTTGAGATATTGGGAAAATTAACCCCACTCTATTTATCGGTAACCAACTACCTGATTTACCCCTATATCGCTTGGTGCTCTATGCCTCCTGAATTTAAGCTCAATCACAACGAGGCCGAAAAGCTTATGTTAATCCCATTAGAAACTCTGAGTATCAAGAATATTCGATTCCGAACGCTGGAAACGCACACAGGTGCACTCACCGTGCCTGGATTTGAGGCTTCAGGTGAGTTTGTTTGGGGAGCAACAGCCATGATTCTTAGCGAATTTATGTGGCTTGTCGATAACGATCAACTATTCGGGAAGCAAATTGGCATAGTGTCCGAAATGTGACAGTACCGAATTCACAAATTCATAGGGTTCGCGCCCTCTGGCATATCCCCATCGAACAACAGGATCGTTGTAGTATATAGGCACCGATTTGTTGAGCAAATAGAAATCCACATTGTCTTTCCATTTTAACGGATCTCGGCCAAATTTTTCTGCCAATCTTTGTGCATCTCGAACATGCCCCAGCCCAACGTTATAAGCCGCCAGTACAAACTTTGTGCGTTCATCGCTGTTGGAAATCTCTTTGGCAAACTGAGCGTCGAGCCATGCAAGCAACTTTATGCCGCCACGTATATTTTCAGCCGGATCGTAAATATCGGAAACGCCCATCGTTTCAGCAGTCTCGGGCATCAATTGCATCAGGCCAGTAGCACCGGCCCATGAAACAGCTTCGGCATCAAATTGTGACTCTTGGAATACAACGGAGGCAACCAGCCGCCAATCCAGACCATAATGCCGTGAAGTCGTTTGTATCAATTCATCATAGCCCGAGATTCTACCATCAACGTTGCTGTGCCATTCGCTTGTTGCCCGTTGAAGACCACGCTGCCCAGCAAAATATTTTTGTTCCAACCTTGCAAGCTCTCCTGAAGCGGCAAAATTAATTAGCCAATCGTCAAGGAAGGCCTTTAAGCGGTGCGTATCTTTTCTTACAGCCCAGGCAATGTTCTGATGAAAACTTAGGGGGACATTAGCATCAATTTGAGGATAGTTATGCATGTAAAGCAATGCCACGTTTTCGTCGCAAACGGTATACCCTATTGTACCTTCGGCTACTTGGGTCACAAGCTGTTCTACTCCCATTATGGAGTCCTCCCTAATGGAAATCAGGCTGCCAATTTCATCCTGAATATTATGCAATCGGTCTGCAAATGACGATCCTTTTTGAACTACAACAGTTTGCCCCGCCAAATCAAGTTGGTTCCGGATAAAGTGATGTTGAGAGCCGGGCGACTCTCTTAGTTGAACCAGCATCTGTCGGGTTTGTCCGATAGGCAGCGTGAAATCTACACGTTGACTTCGTTCATGGGTTATAGTTAAATTTTTGGCTGCAAGATCGAACCGACCAGATTCGAGGCCAATAAGCGTCTCCTCAAGGTCATTGCTAACGACCAGTTCAAGTCGAAGGTCCATATCATTGGCCAATTTTTTTAATATCTCATATTTAAATCCCATTGGCCGGCCGCGATATACAAAATAATTGGTAAGGTTATAGTCAACCACTACCCGGAGCTTTCCCTCTTCGAGAATTCCATCAAGATCACGAAGTGGAGTCTCGAAACGTCCATTGTTCCATACAATGGCACTGCGCGTTTGTTCAATGCAAGTCGAAAATGCAAACAGTACTGCAATCAGTGCCATTATGTTTCTATACTTCAAAAACATAATTTCAGAATTGGTTAATAACTGGGGGGTTAATCGTAGAATGACCAAGCTACACCAAGCCTGAATGTCATTCGGTTCATAGGATAATTAAGTGAAGTAAAGTAAGGCTGTTGAATAAAAGCAGTACCAAAATTGAGCATTTGGAAAAAGACTCGGGTTCGCTTCAAACGAAGGTTGGCGAAAGCATCCATATATGGAAATTCTCCCAACTGTTTTTCGTTCTGAAGATAAAAGAAGCCTGTTGCCGGGTGAAAGGCATCGGCATAATATTTGGTATTTGCGCGAATATCAACGCCAAACTGTGTATAAAGTACCTTTGAAATAATCAGGTAGTAAGATGGCACAATTCTCAGAGAAAATTGAGGCAGGTGCAGGTATTGCTCGGCAGAAGCTTTTTGCCAGAGACCATGCGTAAGCAAAGAAAAATTACCCAATGTAAATTCCTTTTTAATGTGGGCACCCAATACCAGTTGTTCAGACATCATCTGATCGGGTTTTCCATTATAATTGTGATAAATAAAGTTATTGATAAGGGCATAGCCAGCGCCAGCCTCAAATTTATACAGGGGCGATACCAACAAGATGCGGGCATTCATGGTTTGTTCATTCACCAGATTATGGTTCCATTGAACCCTGTTGGAAAAGTATTGTTGCTGGAAATAGTCAGGGACCCTATTGACCAAATCACCCGAAATACGAAAGTAGCTCAGGGAGTCGCTTAACAACTTGAAATTTTTTGAAATTCTTCCGTTAATATCGGTTTGTCCGGCTTTATACCCACTAAAATATTGTCGTCCTTCGACCTCCCATTTCCAAAATTCACCAAGATGTCTGAAGATACCCAGACCTAAATAGGCATTGGTGTAACTCCTGACGTTCCAGCGAGGTTCTGGACCAACATAGCGTGTCTCATCATAGATTCCTGGATGAATCGGATATACAGGATGTGCGTAGCCGGGAGCAGCATATAGCCTCCGGTCGATGTCGATGCCAAGGTAAGCACGCTGACCAAAACTAAATCGCTTTTGAGCACGCTCGTGCGACTTGATTTGAAACATATTGTATGAGGAGGACAATCTAACAGAATCGCGTGTAAAATCGGGATTCAGATAATGTACTGGGAAAAATTCAGAGTTATCAAACCCCTCTCCCTCTCTGAAAATACGGGTATTGGTTGTATAGCCCGATTCCAAGATAAAGCTTAATAAGGGTCTAAAAACAGGTGTCTCATCCACAACTTCGGAGATACCCAACACATATTCGGCATTACCAAACAGCCATGAATTTCTAATTTCGGAGCGCGCATCGGTAAGTCTAACGGATATATTTTCCTGAGTAGGAATCTCAAGAAGGTTGGTATCGTCGACCATCCCACCGTTTTCGCTGTTTCGAATTCGGTTGCTGATAAAACCAGCATGCAATTGGAGGCGGTCGGTATTATAGCTGCCATAGATGGCAATTGCATTGTTTCGATTTTGCTGAAAATTATATTGCCCGTCGGACTTGGCCTGATCGTAACGAAAGGTGAGATTGAGGTCACGGTTCACATTCTGAGAATGAAGAACATTGAACCTGGTTTCATTGCGGCGGTTTTTATTTTCGCTCTGACTGTAGTCGAGCATGGTATAGGGAGTCGTTGTATTGTAATAGTACAAATCGTTCGGAGTTAGCATATAAGCCTCGTGGTATCTGGCAAAATAGAACGGATGCGTGTTATTTCTGTTAAAATAATTGTTGCCAAGATAAGCCCCTCCATAATTCCCAGTGTATGTATTGGTAATCTGGTGTTGATAGGCAGGATGGTAGTTGTGAAAGAAATTGTATACAGTATCGATACGGACGGAGTCGACGAAAGCTCCATTACCCTGAAGACGCCATGCCACAATTCGCTGGACAACCTTGGATTCGGGTTCCTGTTGGATCTCAGTACCATCGTTGTCGATGATCGAAGATCTGTCGGCAGGTCTGAATTGTCCGATGACAATTAGTGGAATCAACCACAGCATTGTCATCATTATGTATTTGTAATGATTCATTAACAAATCGCCAAAAGACGGGCAAAATTAGAAAATCCTACTGAATACCAACTGTTTAATTATCACAAAAAGAAGAAAACAACAATATTCGGACCAACATTAACATTGAGGAGAGATAGGTAAGAACCAGAAAGCTAGTTAGAGCAATTAAAAACAGAGTGGAATTAACCAAAAAACCCCGGCTCAGTTAGAACCGGGGTTTGAATAAGTCAGGCGACGTC
>CAYGIQ010000107.1:0-9250 GCA_964349885.1 uncultured Prolixibacteraceae bacterium
TCATCTTCCCAGCCAAAAGCACGGTACAGTAAAATATGCAAAGGCATCGAAGGGAGCCACTCTTCTCCTCTAATTACGTGGGTAATCTCCATCAAATGGTCGTCGACCACATTGGCCAAGTGGTAGGTGGGCATACCATCCGACTTAAACAATACTTTGTCGTCGAGCTCCCGGGTATTAAAGGTAACGCTCCCCCTAATCAGATCGGTTTCGGTAACATCTAAATTTTCAGGCATTTTAAAACGAACCGCATAAGGTTCTCCCGCATCGATCCTGGCTTTTACCTCTAAAGGAGATTGCGATAAGGAGTTAAGCAAACCCAACCGGGTATGTTGGTTGTAAGCAAACACTTCTCCCCTGATCTCGGCTTCAGACCGAAGATGGTCGAGCGTTTCGGCCGAATCAAAAGCATAATATGCCCATCCGTTATCGAGCAGTTGCTCTATGTATTTTGCATACAACGCTTTTCGTTCACTTTGACGGTAAGGACCATAACTCCCTCCAAATCCCGGTCCTTCGTCGGGAATCAGACCACACCAGATAAGGCTCTCGGCAATGTAGTCTTCAGCACCCGGCACATATCTTGCTTGATCGGTATCCTCGATGCGTAAGAGAAAATCTCCTCCATGACGACGCGCAAAAAGGTAATTGAACAGTGCTGTCCGAACCCCTCCCATATGCAGGGGGCCTGTAGGACTTGGGGCAAAGCGAACCCTTACTCTTCTCTGTAGCATAATCGGCTAATTTTGGCCGCAAAGATAGTGAAAATGATTCGGCCATTTCTGCAGGTAGGCTTCCCAAATGCGTAGCAAACATTTCTGGTTCTGCTTGAAATTGAACGATTCTTGAGAAAATAGGCAACGCCGCGAAGCAGGATCCAAACAACCGCCTGCGCTTACGCAGGCGGTCTTACTATATGGTGGGTAAATACCAACCTGCCCTTGCAGCAATGGTATTTACGAAGGGCACCGGCGTCTGCCGGTACTTTATTGTAGTTCGCGGAGTATCTTTCAAGTAATAGGGTCTTGCAGAAACAATATACCTGGCTGCAAAGTTAACCCTTTTACAGTGATTTGGCCATTCAACGGGCAGCGCACACGCATTACGTGAAACCCAACAAAACCTATTGGAAACACCCCAAAAACAAAATAAGTCAGTTCAAGTGTAACATTTCAGTCATAAGGGCGTCTTTATTGATATCAAGATCACCCGAGAAAGGATGACCCTAAGCGAGTTTAACCAGACCGTCGATATTTATGCCGACCCTATTTTCAGATTTCTGCAAAGAAACCTGAAAGATCGGCATGCAGCAGAAGATATAGTCCAGGAGTGTTTTGAAAAACTTTGGAAATACCGCATGAACGTTGATCCGGACAAGATCAAGTCGTGGCTTTTTACCACAGCCTATCATGGTGCAGTCGACCATTTCAGACGCCAGAACAGATGGCAACCAACAGAGAGCCTACCTGCCAGTGTGGCTTCGCACACCGATGGTTATTCGGATGTTAAGGAGCGTCTCAACGAGGCTGTCGACCGCCTACCAGAAATACAGAGAATGGTGGTGGTGCTGCGCGATTATGAAGGTTATTCCTACAGTGAAATCGGAGAAATCTGCAACCTGAATGAATCTCAGGTGAAGGTTTACATATACAGAGCCCGTTTGTTTTTGAAAAACTATATTGGCAGTAAGGAAGTGCTTGTTTAACCATAGAGAAATGAAAATTACCCGCGATAACTATGAATCCTATTTCTTGGACTACCTTGAAGGTAGCTTAGAGGATTCGCTGGTAAATGAATTTCTCGAATTTACCAACAAGCATCCGGACCTTAGATTAGAGTTACAAAACTTCGACAAAACCATTCAGATTCCGGAGGAAAGCCTCACCGTCGACAAAACAAGGCTGTACCGGATAAGCTCTGGCGACAATGAGGCATACAACCACCAACTGGTTGCCTGGTTAGAAGGAGACTTATCGGAAACCGAAGCCACCAGTCTGACAAATTCTGCCCAATCCAATCCTTCTCTTTTGGCCGATATGGAGGTAATGCGTAAAACCCGCCTGGCACCCGATCAGGAGGTTGTTTTTAGGCATAAATCGAGATTGCACCGTAAGGTGCTACCTGGCAATTTCATGCGTTGGGGGAGTTCTGCTGCAGCTTTAATCCTTATGGCCCTGCTCATTAAATCGCTGTTGCCTGATTCCGAAACCGCCCCCTACACCCTATCGCCCTTGCCATTGGTGAATGAGTCTCTGGTAGAATCAATTTTGCCAGAATCTTTAGAAAATGTTCCAGAAAAAGTCGCACAATTCCAGACAAATGCCTCCATCCATTCTGTTCTTCTCCCAGAACCTTCCATTGATTCCGAATCCAAGGTGATTGTTTATGAAGAAGCACCCCCCCCGCTTCCAGTCAGGAAAGGCCTGCTGGCCCTCCAAGAGGAGAAACAACTTCTAGCGGGTATCAACCCGGTTCACCCTCCCGCAACAGAGCCCGATGAGCTTTATCTGACCGAACGTCTACTGGATAAAACCGGACTCGATGATTTTTCGCTCAATAAGATGCTTCGAGCCGGGCTGAGCATCGCATCGGAATTGTCGAACGATCGATTTAGCTATGCAGTGAATTCAGAAGGCGAACTAACCACGCTGGCCATCGATACCCGATTCTTTGGTTTCAGAGTCGCCAAAGATAGGGTGCCCTAAGCTGTAACAAAATTGCCACTACCCCGTCTTACATAAAATTAAAATCTTGAATTATGATTCGTATTGTTTACCTGCTGGCCCTTCTCATTGTTCAAAGTGCGTTTGGCCAAACAGACAGTGTCTCGGTTAAAGCCCTAGGGAAAAATGTAGTTTCGGTGGTCGATGGAAAAGGGGGAACCCGGGTAGTGGTGGGCGACACCCTCGGAATTGAGGTTATTACCAACCAACGGGGAGATACCACCTCTGTCAGGATTGGGCGCCGGAATGTAGAAATCGTTGAAGAAGGTGGAAATACACGCATTGAGATGTCACGCGAACTTAAAGAGAGAAAGCCCCCGAAAAGCAGGTTCAATGGCTTATGGGGTGGTTTTGAAATGGGCATAAACACACTGCATACCACAAATTATGATCTCTACTCAGGGACAGGGCATGGAAGTTTCTTTGAAATCGACCATCCTAAATCCCTTACTGTAAACATCAATTTTGCAGAATATTCTTTCAGCAACGAACGCAATACCCTGGGCTTGGTCACCGGCCTAGGCATATCACTTATGGATTACCGGTTTAGCCAGCCCATCACCCTAAAAAAGGCCAACAACAATGGATACTTGATACCTGTAGCCTTAGCTGAAGATGGATTTGTAAAATCGAAGCTAAATATAGCCTACCTTACTGCTCCAATGATGTTGCAAATTGCCACACCACTTAAATACAAACACCACCGCTTAACGCTGGGAGGAGGCGTTATTGGTGGCATAAACATTGGGTCGCATACCAAAATTAAGTCTTCGATTGGCAAATCGAAAGAGCGCCGCAACTTTAACGTGCATCCCGTGAAATACGATTTAACCGCCAGGGTCGGACTTGGAGAGGTAAGCTTGTTTGTTAACTACAGCATGACACCCATATTTACGGAAGACAAGGGTCCTTTGATTCGACCGCTTACAGCTGGAATCACCCTTTTCAATTTCTAAGTTAAGGGGCACAATCTGCCCTGAGTTTCTCGACGACCGGTAATGAAACCAATCAGAACCATCCACTAAATTGTTCTGGTTAAAGTCTCATTACCGGTCTAAACTTGTACCTTTGTGCAACGCCGGGGAAGTGAACAACCCCTTGAAGAGTGTCGCAATGCTCTCTGTACATAATTTTTTCAGTGGCCAATGCCAGGAACCAATTGCAGGGAAAATAGATTGTTATGCTGGTATTGATCAGAAAAATAACCGTTTGGGTGGTAATCTTTTGGACCGCCATTGGTACAGGAGTTGCGCAAACTCCCGACACCCTTTCTCTGAGCCTTAAGAACTCCAAAAAGATTACCCGAAAAATTGAGCTCATTCCGGGATCAAACGAGGGATTTAACCTTTGGGGTGATCGGTTCAAAGGGCACTGGTCTGGACTTGACCTAGGGTTCAATACCCTGACAGGACCTGATTTTACCAACCAGCATCCTGCACTAATGAGCCACAATCTTTTTCGCTCTAATTCATTTGGGATAAACCTCATACAGAAAAGCATTGGTTTTCAAAGTACCCGAAACACCCTTGGATTGATTGCCGGAGCAGGCCTAGAGTTGAAAGCGTATCACCTCGACAAGAATGCCACGTTGTCGGTAAGCCCACACGGAAAGATAGATACCAAAACTCTGGTTGTGAATCAAAATCAGAAATCCAAATTGGCCATAACCTATCTAAAGATCCCATTGTTAATTGAATTTCAGATTCCGGTGAACCATTACCAAAACCGGATATTTTTTTCGGCTGGTATTTATGGTGCCTATAGGCTGGGAAGTGTTGCCAAAATCAAGTACCATAACGACGCTACGAAAGAGAAATTCAAAACCACGGACGATTTCAGCCTTCGAGACATGCGGACAGGATTCATGGTTCGCATAGGATACCGCCAGCTTCAATTTTTTGCCGAACGCGACCTTTCTCCGCTCTTCAGGAAAGAGGCAATGGCTCCCAATCTCTACCCATTTACCTTTGGGTTAACCCTTTTGCGGTTCTGACAATCGCTGCTGAATTGGGCATCACAATGTATAATTCAACATTTTTTTTACACAAATGTCTTACCTTGCATTCATTAAAAAAATCTTCTGACGATGAATCTACTGCTGATTAGCAATTCCACAATGCCCGGTGAACCTTATCTCGATTATCCGAAACAGGAAATGGCGCGTTTTCTGGGTGAAAAACCTTTGACGGCACTCTTTATTCCCTATGCTGCCGTTACATTCTCGTTCGATCAATATGTTGAAAAAGTTGAGGAACGTTTTACAGAAATCGGACACCATATAGCAGGAATACATACCTTCGAAAATAGCGTAAATGCCGTTTTAGATGCCGAAGCGATTGTCGTTGGCGGTGGCAACACTTGGCAGCTTGTAAGAATGATGCACGACCGCAATCTGATGCAGGCCATCCGCGAAAAAGTATTGGGTGGAACACCTTTTATCGGATGGAGTGCCGGAGCAAACGTTGCCTGTCCGACCCTTCGGACAACCAACGATATGCCTATAATCGATCCCAAGAGCTTCAACACCATGAATCTGGTTCCGTTTCAAATCAATCCTCACTATCTCGATGCCCATCCAGATGGCCACGCGGGTGAGACCAGAGAGCAACGCATACGAGAATTCACTGAAATTAACCCTAAGGTATATGTTGTAGGTCTGCGCGAAGGATCAATGTTGTATAGAAAAGACGACAACCTTAGGCTCATTGGTGGCCATCCGGTCAGGATTTTTCGGAAAGATGAAGCTCCCCGTGAGATATATCCCAACGAAGATCTCAACTTTCTCCTTGCCTAAACTGTTAAAATCGCAGCGAACATCGCCGTTAGGGCTTATTGTTCAACTGCTCTCCTGGCCAAGGTTTTATAACCATGGTATACCTACTATTTTCTTTAACCGATTCGGGCGAAAAGTAGTCGTTGTGGTATTGATGTGCCACATAGAGTGCAGTTTGGTCGCAGTAATAGGGGCTTGAAGGAATCCCCGATGTTCCAGTAGGGATAACCGTTTTCGAATCATCCCAGAACCCAATCGCATAAACATGGCGCTGCGACGCTCCATTGTCGGCCTTGTAGAGGTTGTTCCAACTGTAGGTATAAGGGGCTACGGTGTGGAAACTACCACCCACCGGATAAGGCCCCCGGTTCAGCTTCAGAAACCGGTTCAACAGCTTCACACTTCCCATTGGGTGTGCAAGGGAAAGGTGATTCAGTTTCTGCCATTCCCACTGCTGCATTTCGGGACCCAGTGTGCCCGACAGCTCCTCCAAGGCAGAGATGAAAGCAATCGCGAGAATATCATCGAAGGTTTCTATAGCAGGTGTGCTTACATCATCAATCCATTCAGAATCTGGGTTAGCAAGAATGTTGTTCAACAATCCCTGAGCCATAATTTTACTCTCCATAAACTGATAGAAAAGCTCCTCAGTTAGATTATCACGAACCAGGTGTTCCATCAATTTACGGAAAAAGACCTCAAAAATGGAAGCCTCTACACTGGTAGGCAAAAGATTGTAATCCCAATCGGCAAGCAATTGCAAAGCAGCTGGCGCGCTGCCCGACCACGAGGGGTAGGATTGAAGTCGTGGAAGCAGTTTGCTCAACGTTTTTTTGGCCAGTACCGATTCAAGATCTCCCTGTATTCGCTGAAAATCGGCAACCGAAAACGTCTCCTGTGCTTCCAACAGCTCCCGAATTCGGTCAATTCGGTTGGGTTGATCAAACCAATGACTGATGTGATGTGGATAGCCGTCGGGGACCGTTTTATTGTTGGCCGACGAAACATAGCCCCGGGTTGGATTGAACTCGAAAGGCAAAGCTTCGAAGGGAATCAGGCCTTGCCAATCGAATTCTGAAGTGTGCCCGGGATAAACCAGCGATTTCGTGCCAGGCCGAACAGGTATACCCGAACTCGTTTGCAAACCGATATTCCCCTTGTAGTCGGCATAAACAACATTCTGACTAACGGCAATAAAAGTACTTACGGCCGCTCTGAATTCGTCCCAGTTCGACGCCCGGTTAATTTTGTACACCGTGGCAATTTCGTTGCTCCATTCATTCCCAATCCACCGCATGGAAATGGCTTGACCTTCCAATTTTTTAAATCCATTGATGATGGGGCCCCTATGTGTATATTTGATGGTACGCTCGACCGGATTTCCATCCTTGATTTGGATGACCTCCCTGCGTACCTCGAGGTCACGCCATACGCCATCAAGCATATATTGGGTAGAATCTTCGTTGAGTACCTCTGCATAAAAATCCATGTCATCGACCATTACGTTGGTCATCCCCCAGGCAATTGAGTCGTTGTGTCCCGAAATGATCCATGGCTGACCGGGAAGCACAACTCCGGTAACATTTAATTCACCTTCAACATAATGGTGCATCTGATACCATATGCCCGGTATGTTAAGGCCCAGATGCATATCGTTTGCCAGCAAGGGTTTACCCGTGGCACTCTTCGAGCCAGCAACAGCCCAATTGTTGCTCCCGTGAAAGATTTCAATACCAAGTTGCTGCAATCGCGAATTTGTCGCCGATACCTGTTGGGCAAATCCACTTAAAACCAGTTCAAAATCGGGTAGGACTGCCGTTGGCTGTAAGTGAATATCAGGAAGGGCCTCGAGCATCAGAGATTCTCCGACATGTTGCCTGATTTGTTCGAGCAGTATCTCATTTTCCCATGGAAGCGTAAGATCCCATGCCATATAGCCAATAAGATTTATGGAATGAAAGGGCTCCCATGGTTCGGGATGGTAGCCCAAAATTTTAAATTCGGGGGGAAGTGTATGCTTTTGAATATAGCGGTTCACACCATCGGAATAGGCTTCGAGTGCAGCCAAAATATCTGGATCCATATTTTCCAGCAGTGTCTTGGATTTTTCAGTGATGCGAAGCGACCGCATCAAATGATCGGCATCGATAAGGTCGGCACCAAAAATCTCAGATAACCTTCCCATGGTTACCATGCGCAAAACATCCATCTGCCACATGCGATCCTGCGCCATAATGTACCCAACAGCACGGTAGAGATCCGATTGATTTTGGGCAAACACATGCGGTATGGCATGCGCATCGCGGTAAACCGTTACATCTTCAGCTATTCCCGGCATAAAAAACTGTGCGTTGTAATCCGGAAGCGCGCCTTTCTTTAAGTTGTTGGCAAAGAAAAAGAGCCCAGTTGCCAATAACACCAAAATGACAATGAGTGCGATGACAAAATATTTTAAAACTTTCATACATATTGGTTTTATGTTCTGTTTAGTCTCCTTATTTTTAACGACTTATAAATTGGGGATAGAACTTCAATGTAATGATAAATTGTTTAATTTCGTGCGTTACAGACCAAGAAAAAATCTGTAAACCAGGACCATTTTGAAGCAAATGCCCGTTAATTACACAAAGATGGTTCTTCTTAGTTGAAATTAAAAACCAGAAAAAAGAATTGATTATGAAAAGATTGTTGGTCGTCCTGCTGTTGGCAGTGTACACTCTGAATGCATGGGCTCAAAAAGCCGATGACATAGTTGGAATTTGGTGGAACGATGAAAAAACTTCCAAAATTCAGGTTGAACTCAAGGGAGGGAAATACATCGGCACCATTGTACATGTTATACCCGACCGTTGGGTAAATGGTAAGCCACCGGTAGATGATAAAAATCCTGATTCAAAATTTCACACCCGTTCGCTGGTGGGATTGCAGATATTGGATGGATTTGAATACAATGCCAGTAAAAAAGAGTGGGCCAAAGGCAAGATTTACGACCCCAAATCGGGCAAAACCTACGACTGCTATGGATGGATGGAGGGCGATGTATTGAAATTGAAAGGATTTGTAGCAGGTATCCGTTGGCTGGGCAGAGAGTCGGAATGGTACAAAACTACCCTTTAAGCGAACTTAGACTGGGTCTGTATTAAAGGAGTTGACTGATAAAAAGGGTTAATTTCTTCAGATCAAAGAGATATTTGCATCACACACCTTAGAGGAGGTTTCCGTTTTCCGGGAACCTCTTTTTTATGCCGATACCTGCACTGGAAAACCGAGCGAACGCACTTTTCCGGCAATCTCATTGAGCTGCTCTTTCGAAACCTTAGTTAGGTCGGAAAAAGCAGTATCGCGGGCAAGGGTATAAATCATAACCTGGCCTGGCTTGATTTTGGAAATTAATTTCAACCATGCATTCAATTCTTCGGAGGTAGTATTGTCGATGGTCTGGTTTTGATAGGCTCCTTTCACAAACATGGTTTGAATGGTTACCTTTCCATTGAACGAAACAAGTTGATCTACCAGTTCTGACAGATTTAGCTTACCAATCGGCCTATCGAGAAGTTGAATGGTAGCCTCATTCCCGGAATCAAGTTTTTGAATGTTGTCGTCGACTTTTAGCAGTGCTGCAAATACGTCGCTTTTATGCAATCTGGTGGCATTCGACAGGACTGCAATGCGTGCATTTGGAGCTAGGGCATCTCTTAGCTCCACCGTATCGTCTATGATGGCAGCAAAAGCAGGGTGGAGTGTTGGTTCGCCA